>NZ_JBSFDA010000013.1:0-110352 GCF_053593675.1 Streptomyces sp. NPDC002156
CCTCCCCACACAGGTGGTTGGTTTATTATTTGGCTTTATTTTTAGATGGAAAGCACAACCGGCGCACCGCCCGGGGGGGGCCCCGCCCCCCCGGGGGGGGCGCCCCCGGCGGGGGTCGGCGCCCCCCCCGGCGGTGGGTTGTGGTCGGTCAGTTCTTCATTCGGACGGTCAGTTCTTCTTGCGGACGGTCTTGCTGGTCAGGGTCCACACATGGGACTTCACGGTGTGGTTCTTCTTGTCCCGGGCCGTGACCGTGATCTTGAACCGCGTGCCGTCCGGCAGCGGGGTGGACAGATGGACGGACACCTTGTGGGTGGCCCGGTCGTAGGAGACATAGGCCTTGACGTGGAGCTTCCTGGCGGCCGCGGCCTTCGCGCCCGGCAGGACGGTCACCGTCGCCTTGACCGAACCCACCTTGGTCGCGCTGGGCAGCGTGGTGACGAGGGGTCTCGACGCGTCGGCGGTGCGCGCCACCAAGGAGGCGCTCACCTCCGAGATGTCGACCGTCGCCAGAGACGCCGACGGGTCGTCGGCGGTGAAGACCGGCCCGACCCAGTAGTTCGCGGACCCGTAGGAGCCGTTGGGGAAGGCCACGTCACTGCCGTACCGGTAGAGCCCGTTGTGGGACGTACTGATGTCGGCGGTGGCGGTCAGCGGATAGGACTTGTGCGCCGAGCCGAAGTAGCCGCCGTCCACCGCGTAGTTGCCGTTCGGCGCGTGGTAGGAGACGACGTACGAGGTGTCGGCGCTGATCGCCACCGGGGTCGCGAACGTCATCGTCTGCCAGCCGGAGGCGGACTCGGTGGTGAAGGTCCCGGAGGCGAGGAGCGTGCCGTCGTTGGACCAGAGGCTGCCGGTGTGGGTGCCGGTGTTGGTGGCGCCCTTGTAGAAGGTGACGCCGGTGACCCAGCCGCTCGCCGAGGACTGGAAGCGGGTGCCCAGTTCGAGGGAGTTGGGGTCGTCGGTGACGGCGGTCCTGGCCGGCACGGTGCTGGTGTTCCACAGCGTGCAGGGGCAGGTGACCGCGGGTGGCGTGGAGCTGGTGGTGAAGCTCCAAGTCACCGGGGCCGACATCGCGTTGCCCCACAGGTCCTCGACCTGGACCGAGGCGGTGTACGTGGTGTTCAGCTCCAGTTCCGTCGACGGTGTGAAGGTCGCCTTGTTCGACGCGGGGAGCGTCTTGGCGCCCGGCACGGTGTTGCCGTTCGGGTCCTTCAGCGTGAACGCCAGGGTGTCGCCGTCGATGGCGTGGTCGAAGACCGCCGACACCGGTGCCGTGATCGCCGCGCCGGTCGCCCCGGAGGTCGGGGAGGTCGAGGTGACGACGGGCGGGGTCGTACTGGCCGTCGCGGTGTCCAGCACCACGTCCACCCAGTAGTTGCTGCCCGAGGACGCCGAGGACGGGAAGGCGCTGGTCGAGCTGTAGCGGTAGACGCCGTTGCCGCCGTCGGTGCCGGACTGGAGCGCCGTGAGCGGGGCCAGGCCGGCCGAACTGCCGGAGAAGTAGCCGCCGTCGTAGGAATATCCGCCGTTGGGGGCGAAGTACGAGGCGACGTAGGTGGTGTTGGCCTTGACGGTCACCGGGGTGGCGAAGTTCAGCTGCTGCCAGCCGGAGGCCGTCTCGTTGGTGAAGGTGCCGGTGGCCAGGCGGGTGCCGGAGGCGCTCCACAGGCTGCCGGTGTGGGTGCCGGTGTTGGCGGGCGACTTGTAGAAGCGGACGCCGGTGATCGAACCGGCCACCGTGGTACGGATCTTGACGCCGAGTTCCAGCGGACCGCCGTCGCCCGCGTTGATGGTGCCGGGGACTGCCGTGGCCGGCCAGATGGTGCAGGGGCAGGCCTGGGGGCCGACGGTCACCGGGATGGTGGTGACGGCGCCGATGTTGACGCTGTCGTCGACCGCGCGGACCTTGATGGAGGCGGTGCCCGGGGCCGTCGGCGTCCAGCTGTAGGTCCAGGACGTCAGGCCGGTGGCGGCGTTCCAGGTGGTGCCGCCGTCGGTGGACACCTCCGTGCGGGCCACCACTCCCCCGCCGGAGTCGGTGGCGGTACCGCTGATGGTGACCGGCTTCAGCGCCGGGACGGTGACCCCGGAGGCCGGGGTCGTCA
The DNA here is from genome assembly GCF_053593675.1 of Streptomyces sp. NPDC002156. Taxonomy (NCBI): domain Bacteria; kingdom Bacillati; phylum Actinomycetota; class Actinomycetes; order Kitasatosporales; family Streptomycetaceae; genus Streptomyces; species Streptomyces sp. NPDC002156. The sequence continues at coordinate 2,109 of NZ_JBSFDA010000013.1, forward strand.
CGGTGATGGCCGGGCCGGTGGTGTCGGTGGACTGCGTCGCGGTGGAGAGGTTGCTCTGCAGGTCCAGCGGCTGGACGCCCATGTCGGCGAGGATGTTCACCGTCGCCTGCTGCATGCGGACGTCCTCGGTGACCACGACGTCCTCGGGGTCGTACGTCGGGAGGTTGGTCAGCCCCCACGACCACTGCACGGTCCCCGCCCCGAACACCAGGGCCCCGGAGTCCTGGTCGCGGAACTCGACGAGATTGTGCGTCGCGGTCCCGTTGCCGTACATGTTGCCCCAGTCGAGGCGGTACTTGCCGTCGTCGATGTCCACGGTCGTGGACGAGACGTGGATCGCTCCGGCGGGCCTGGTGCTGTTGACGATGTCGCTGTCCCACTCGTAGCCGAGGGTGCCGGCCGGGAAGGTCGCGGTCTGGCTCGACGTGAGGTTCGCGATGGAGGTGTTGCGCCAGATCCGGTTCTTGCCGTACGAGCCGGGGACCGTGATCGAGTCGGCGCGGTAGCCGTTCACCGTGAACATGGAGCCGGTGAGGATGTTCGGCGGCTGGTAGTCCATGCCGTACTGGGTGCTGGTCGGGTCCATCCAGGTGCCGGTCCAGGTGCCGCTGGGGTCGGCGACGCCGTTGCCCTGCACCATCTTGGTCATCTTGTAGCAGACCAGGGTCCGGTTCGAGGTGCTGGTGCCGTCGTTGCTCGGGGCGAGCCGGGTCTTCCAGAACACCTCGTTGCCGCTGAAGTAGGCCTGCTGGACGCCGGCCTTCCGGGCCGCCAGGACGTTGTCGTACTGGCTCTGTGTCCAGTACTCGTCATGGCCCGAGGAGAGGTACACCTGGTGGTTCTCCAGCAGGGTGTCACCGTGGGTCGACACGTCGACGCCGGACAGATAGCTGACGTCGTAGCCGTTGCGCTCCAGCCAGGACAGCATCATGAACTCGGAGCCGTAGATGCCGTTGTCACCGCCGATGTCCAGCGGCCGGTTGTAACTGACCTCGTAGGCACGGCCGTCGGGCGCGGGTCCCGCGCCGCCGTAGAAGTCCTGGCCGCCGTAGTCGTTGTACGCCTGCCAGGTCTGGTCACTGGTCTGTACGACGATGTCGGAGGTGCTGGAGTCCTTGCGGACGACGAACGGGTACGGCATCAGGCCGTCGCCGTCGGTCTGCGTCAGGTTCGCGATGTACAGGCCGGACACGGCGTCGCTGGGGACCGTCCAGTTCACGGTCACGGGCCAGTTGCCGCAGTCGACCAGGCCCGTGCTGCTCTTGGTGGTGCAACTGGCCGGGTTGGTCGTGTAGTTGGCCGGGTAGGTCACGGCGGCCTGGGCCGCGGTCGAGATCAGGCGGGCGCCGTCGCCGCCGTACCAGCCCAGGCGGTAGATCTCCACGCGGTACGTGACCGGCGACTGGATCTTGAACTGGACGGTGTCACCGGCCTGGACGCTCTCCTTGGTGGAGAACCCCTTGATGCCGCCGTAGGAGTTGGGCGAGTACCAGTCGGACATGGGGCTGCCCGTCTTGGAGTTCTCGCACACGATCTCGTTCGAGGCCGTGCCGCACGGATCGGATGCTGCCTGTGCGGGCATGGCCTGCGGGAGCACCGCCCATATCAATGCTGCTACGACGGCGAGGCGCCCGCCCCGGATCCGTCTGCTCCATCTGTTCATGTGTACCTCTCAGCGGTGCTGTGCAACCGATCCGTGAAGTCGGGGGGTGGCGCGGTAAATCCGAGGGTCGATCAGCCTGCGAGCGCGTCGGCGAGGGTGTCCACGACGCGTTGCTGCTGGTCGGGGGTGATCTGCGGGAAGAGCGGAAGGGACAGGATCCGGTCGGCCGCCTGCTCGGCGTGGGGGAAGTCGCCCCGGGCGTGGCCGAGTTGGCGGTAGGCCGGGGTGAGGTGGACGGGGGCGGGATAGTGCACGCCCGCACCGATGCCCTCGGCGTTGAGCTTGCCGACGATGTCGTCGCGGTCCGGGCCGGCGACCTGGACGACGTACAGATGCCAGACGTGGACGTTGCCGTCCGCCGTGGCCGGGAGAACCACACGCCCGGTCGCCGCCAGGTCGGCGAGCAACTCGTCGTAGCGGGCCGCGGCTGCCCGCCGGGCCGCGTTGCCGTCCGCCAGGCGCGCCAGCTTCGCCCGCAGGACGACGGCCTGGAGTCCGTCCAGACGGCTGTTGAACCCGGGTACGTCGTGGCGGTACTTGGCGACGCCGCCGTGGTTCGCGATCGCGCGCACCAGGCCGGCCAGTTCCTCGTCGTCGGTCAGCACCGCGCCCGCGTCGCCGTAGGCACCGAGGTTCTTGCCCGGGTAGAAGCTGGTCGCCGCGATCCCGCCGCTGCCCGGCGACCGGCCGTCACGGGTGGCGCCCTGGCACTGGGCGGCGTCCTCGACGACCCGTACGCGGTCGGGCAGTTGGCCGGCCAGCCCGGTCACCTCTGCCATCTGGCCGTACAGGTGCACCGGCACCACCGCGCGGGTGGCGGGGCCGACCGCGTCCAACGCGGCCTGCGGGTCGAGGAGATGGGTGCCGGGCAGACAGTCCGCCAGGACCGGTCGGGCACCGATCCTGGCCACCGCGCCGACGGTGGCGATGAAGGTGTTGGCGGGTACGACGACCTCGTCGCCGGGCCCGACTCCGCTTGCCCGCAGGGCGAGTTCGACGGCGTCGGTGCCGTTGGCGACGCCCACGCAGTGCGCGACGGCGCCGAAATCCGCGTACTCGCGCTCGAAGGCACCCACCTCGTCGCCGCCGATGAACGCGGTGTTCGCCAGCACCCGTTCGAATCCGGCCCGTACCTCGTCGGCGACCTCGGCGTGTGCCGCCTTGAGGTCCACCAGCGGTATCTGGTTCATTTCAGCGGTCCCCCCACTGTTGTCCGTGTCGCGAGTTCGTCGAGCGCGGGCGCCGCCGCCTCGCGCAGCCGCCGGGCCGGGCTCCCCACCCAGACCTCGCCCGGCGGAACGTCGCCGAGCACGCTGCTCCCCATCCCGATCTGCGACCAGGCGCCGACCGTCGTGCCCTCCCTGACCAGAGCCCCGGAGCCCACATAGGCGCCCCGCTCCAGCCGTACGCCACCACCCAGGCGGACACCGGAGGTGATCGTGGCGAAGTCCTCGACCGCGTCGTCATGGGTGAGGACGGCATGCGGCATCACGGCGACATGCGCGCCCACCCGCACTGCGGCGGTCAGGACGCAGTGCGCGAGGAGGACCGAGCCGGGCCCGACCTCCGAGGTCGCCGACACGGCCGCCGTCGGGTGGATGACGGTGGCGTAGCGGTCCACGGGCAGGCCGAACCTACGGACCAGGCGGGCACGGGCCGCGTAGTCCCGGGGGTTGCCGACGCAGATCACCACCCTTGCCTCGGGCAGCGCGTGGACGAGGTCGCAGCCGCCGAGCACGGGCACGCCGTCGACTTCCCTGCCGTGCAGGTCGGGGTTGTCGTCGAGGTGTCCGAGCAGCTCGAAGTCGCCCGCGTCCCGTACGGCCTGTGCGGTCTCCCGGGCGAAGCCGCCCGCGCCGACGACGACAAGTTCGTTCATCCGCGGGCCTGTTCGCGCAGCGCCGCCACGACCCGGTCCTGCTGGGCCTCGGTCATGGTGTGGAAGAGGGGCAGGATCAGCGAGTCGCGGCTGATCCGCTCGGTGGCCGGGAGCGGCACGGCGGGGTGGTCCGCGTAGGCGGGTTCGAGGTGCGAGGCCATGATCCCGCGCCGGGCGGAGACCCCGGCCTCGGAGAGCGCGGCGAGCAGGTCGTCGCGGCCGACGGGGAAGTCCTCGTCCAACAGCACCCAGTACGACTGGAAGTTGCTCTGCCCGTGCGCGGGGTCGCGTACGGGGGTGAGACTGGGCACGCCCCGCAGCAACTCGTCGTAACGGGCCGCCAGTTCGCGACGGCGGGCGATCATCGCGTCGAGTTTACCGAGCTGGACCAGGCCGATCGCGGCCTGGACGTCCGTCATCCGGTAGTTGAAGCCGACTTCCAAGTAGCTTTCCAGGACCGGCTTGTTGCTCGCATGGCGTTCGGCGGCCGAGGCGTTCATGCCGTGCTCGCGCAGTCGGCGCAGCCGTGCCGCCCACTCGGCGTCGTCGGTGGTGATCATGCCGCCCTCGCCGGTGGTGACGACCTTGCGGGGGTGGAAGGACCAGGCGGCGATCAGCGCGCCGTGCCCCACGGGCTTGCCGCCGACGGTCGAGCCGATGGCGCAGGCCGCGTCCTCCACCAGGGGCAGGTCCCACTCGGCGCAGGCGGCGCGCAGGGAGTGCACATCGGCCGGTACGCCGCCCTGGTGGACGACGAGGACGGCCTTCGTACGGGGGGTGCGGACCGCGTCCACGGTGGCCGTGGTCAGGTTGCCCGTGGCGGGGTCCACGTCGGCGAACACCGGTTCGGCACCGACGTAACGGACCGCGTTGGCGGTGGCGATGAACGACAGCGAGGGCACGACGACCTCGTCGCCGGGTCCCACGCCGAGCGCGACGAGCGACAGGTGGAGGCCGGTGGTGCACGAACTGACGGCGATACCGTGCTCGGCGCCCACCCGCTCCACGAAAGCCTTCTCGAAGGCGGCGACCCGGGGGCCCTGGGCGACCCACCCGGACAGCACCGCGTCGGAGGCCGCCTTGGCCTCCTCCTCGCCGAGCCAGGGGATCATCACCGGGATGCGGTCGGTGCTCACTTGGCCGCCTCCCCTGCCACGACACGCTCCGCGCGCCACCATGCGACCAGGTCCTTGAGGCCCGTACGCAGGTCGATCTCGGCCCGGAACCCGAGCCGTTCGGCGGCCTGCGAGGTGTCCGCGAGCCGCCGGGTCACGCCGTTCACCGCGCGGGCGGGCCCGTGCTCCGGCTCCAGGCCCGACGCGCCCATCGCCTCCAGCAGGCCCTGGGCGAGTTCCTTCAGCGAGGTCTCCGTACCGCTGGCCACGTTGAACGCCTCGTCGGTGAGATCCGACTCGGCGGCCAGCACATTGGCCCTGGCGATGTCGCGGACGTCGACGAAGTCCATGGTCTGGGCGCCGTCGCCGAGGATCAGCGGCGGTTCGCCCGCCTCGATGCGCTCCATCCAGCGGATGAGCACCTCGGTGTAGAGGCCGTGGATGTCCATCCGGGGGCCGTAGACGTTGAAGTAGCGCAGCACCACGTAGTCCAGGCCGGACATGGCGTGGAAGCTGCGCAGCATGCCTTCGTTGAAGGCCTTCGCCGCGCCGTAGAAGGTGTCGTTGTTGTACGGGTGGTGCCGCTCGGTCGTCGGGAAGGTCTCGGCCATGCCGTAGACGGACGCCGAGGACGAGGCGATCACCTTGCTCACGCCGGCCGCGGCCGCCGCCTCCAGGACGTTGAAGGTGCCGTCGACCAGTACCTCGTTGGCGAGGCGGGGCTCCTCCGCGCACTGGGTGATGCGTATCGCGGCGAGGTGGAACACCAGGTCGGCGCCCTCGGTGACCTTCCGCACGGTGGCGGCGTCCCGGATGTCGCCCTCGACGATCTCCACGACGCCGCTGGGCAGGGCCCGGGCGAGGTTGGCCCGCCGTCCGCGCACGAAGTTGTCGAGTACGACGATCTCGCGGGCGCCGCCCTCGGCCAGGAGGTCGACGAGGTTGGAGCCGATGGTGCCCGCTCCCCCGGTGACCAGGATCTTCTTGCCTCGTACGCTGCTCAACTGCGCTGCCCTCTCAATGGGTTCGGACTGTCAGTGACGTGGGACTGTCAGTGCCCGGCGCGCAGGCCGACGACCGCGCCCTTGAATTCGAGACTCCGGGACGCCGCCTCAAGAATGTCGAGCACTCTGAGGCCCGCCCGGCCGTCGGTCAGGGGCGACCGGCGTTCCCTGATGGCGTCGCCGAACTCGTCGACCATGCTCCGCAGCGCTTCCTTCTCGCCGATGGCGGGCGCGACCATGTCTCCGGAGCGGTAGGAGATGAGCATGTCCCGGCGTTCGTCGTCGCCGATCTCCTGGGGCGCGGCCAGTTCCACGCCCCGGTCGAAGATCGCCACGCGCTGGGCCGGGTTGAGGTCGTCCCAGATCAGGGTGCGCTTGGATCCGCCCACCATGGTGGTCCGCACCTTGGTCGGCGAGAGCCAGTTGACGTGCACGTGGGCGATGGCCCCCGTGTTGAGCTGGAGCGTCAGATAGGCGACGCAGGCCTGTCCGGCGCCGATCGGGTCGGCTCCGTGGGCGGCGACGGCGACCGGCTCGACGTTGTCGGGGAGGATGAAGTCGAGGATCGACAGGTCGTGCGGGGCCAGGTCCCACAGGACGTCGATGTCCTTCTGGACGAGCCCGAGGTTGATGCGGACCGAGTCGACGAAGTGGATCTCGCCGAGTTCGCCGGAGCGGACCAGTTCCCGGATACGGCCCACGGCGGGTGTGTAGCAGTAGGTGTGATCGCACATCAGGGTGAGCCCGCGCTCCTCGGCCTCGGTCACCAGGCGCATCCCGTCGGCGTAGGTCGCCGCGAGCGGCTTCTCCACGAGGACGTGCTTTCCGGCGCGCAGGGCGGCGAGGGCGATGTCGAGGTGCGTGCCGGCGGGCGTGGCCACGGCGACGGCGTCGACGGAGGGGTCGGCGAGGACGGCCGCGTAGTCCGCGGTGGCCTGGACCGTCGAGTAGCCGCCGAGGACGCGCTGGGCGCGGTCCACGTCGAGGTCGCACAGCCAGCGCAGCCGGAACCGCTCGCTGGCCTGGAAGTTGCGTACGAGGTTGGGACCCCAGTAGCCCGCCCCGACGACCGCGACCCCCAACGGCTCCGTGCCCAACGACTCCGTGCCCTGTGTCACTTGGTCCCTCTTCTGTCGGTCCATCAGTAGGCCCCCGTTCCGCGCACCACGGCGGAGCCGGTGCGCGCCAGGATCGTCAGGTCCAGGCCCATCGACCAGTTGTCCACGTATCCGAGGTCGAGCCGGACCGCCTCGTCCCAGGGCAGGTCGGAACGTCCGCTGACCTGCCACAGCCCGGTGAGACCGGGTTTGACGAGCAGTCGGCGCTTGACCTCCGGCGTGTACTCCTCGACCTCCTCGGGCAGCGGAGGGCGGGGGCCGACGAGCGACATGTGTCCCTTGACGACGTTGAGCAGTTGCGGCAGTTCGTCGAGCGAGCTGCGCCGCAGGAACGATCCGAACCGGGTGATCCGCGGGTCCTGCTTCACCTTGAACAGCAGGCCGTCGCTGTTCTCGTTCAGGTGCTCCAACTCGGCCCGGAGGTCCTCCGAGTCGGGCCGCATGGTGCGGAACTTCAGCATGGTGAAGTGGTCGCCGTAGCGGCCGACCCGCTGCTGCCGGAACAGGGTCGGTCCGGTGCTGTCCAGGCGGACGATCAGGGCGATCAGCATCATCGGCAGTGCGAGGACCGCCAGGAGCAGTGCCGCGAGCGACCGGTCGAGGAGTTCCTTGGGCAGCCGAGAGGTCCGGGCGAGGTTCGGTGCCTGGATCCGCATCAGCGGCACCCCGTGGGTGGGCCGTACCGAGAGCCGAGCGGCGGACACGTCGGTCAGTACGGGGGCCAGCAGGAAGTCGACGCCCTGCACGGCCGCCGTCCAGGACATCCGGCGCAGGACGGAGGCGTCGGACCCGGGGACCGGCACGACCACCACGGTGCCGATGCCCATGGCCCGGACGACGTTCTCCATGTCACCGACGCCACCGAGGACGGGGAGCCCCAGCTTGCGGATCTCCGCGCGGTTGCGCGGATCGCTCAGGCACACCCCGGCGATGTGCAGTTCCTGTTCGCCGCCGCGCCGCAGTACGGCGACCAGGTCCGCGATGCCGTGGGACGGCCCGACCAGGAGTGTCGTGCTCTGGTCCCGGCCCCGGGCCCATCTTCGGTGGAGCCGGCGGCGCAGTGCGTAACGGCCCGGCAGGGCGATCGCGACAGCGGGTATCGTCGCCATGACCATGTCATGAAGAAGTCCCGAATCATGGGTGAACAAGTAGTGCACACCCGCGGCCAGCGCCGGCACCGCGACGGCTCCGCGGAGCACCCGTCGGTACTCCTCGACGCCCACACCCAACGCCCTGCGGTCATAGGAGCGATGGACGAGCATGGTCACGATCCACGTCGGGGGAAGCACCAGGGCGACCGTCCAGCGGTCGTAGGCCGCGTGGATCAAAAAGGCCGCGGCAACAGCTGCGAAACCGTCCGCGACCAACAAGGTGAATCGATACTTCTGTTCCCACCGTCTTCGGCGAGCTTCCGGACTGGTCCGTTCCACAACCACTTGCTCATGCGTGACCTCAATGGTCATGCTCCCCCCACCACATGCGCGGCTACCCCCCGTCCGAAGTGCCCTCCACGCAGCGGCACTGGAAAGCGAGGGAGCGTCAGCGGTTCCCCAACCGCCTCATGCCCCCCAGCATGCTCTTACTGAAATGCTCAAATGCATACGCAAAGCCGAACCATGACGCGCAGTCAGGGACAACTTCCCCACCCAAACCGGTCCGGCGGCACTCAATCTAGACCACCGAACACAGTCACGGGAACGGTTGAACGAAACACACATCGCATTAGTGACACTGGCGGCATACTGCCCACGTGACGAGCATCGTGATCCCGGCCCACAACGAGGCCCGAGTCATCGGACGACTCCTCGATTCGCTGCTGGCCGGCTCCGCCGAGGACGAGACCGACATCGTGGTTGTATGCAATGGCTGCACGGACGACACCGCGCGGATCGCGGCCGATCGTGGACCCCGCGTCCGGGTGGTCGAGATACCAACGCCCTCCAAACACGCGGCCCTTCGCGCGGGGGACGACCACGCCCACGGCTTCCCCCGTCTCTACGTGGACGCGGACGTCGTCCTCGCGAGCGCCGACGTACGTGCACTGATCGAACCCCTGAACGACGACACCTCGGACGTTCTCGCGACCGCCCCAGAACGGCGGATTCCGCTGACCGGCTGCGCCTGGCGGGTGCGCTCCTACTACCGGGTGTGGCAGCGGCTGCCCGCCGTGCGCGAGGGGCTGTTCGGCCGGGGTGTCATCGCGGTCTCCAAGGCCGGGCACGCCCGGATCGCCGCGCTGCCGCCGCTGATGGCGGACGACCTGGCCGCGTCCCTGGCGTTCGCCCCGCACGAGCGGCTCGTCGTCGGCGGAGCAAGCGTCGTGGTCCATCCGCCGCGCACCTGGCCGGACTTGATGAAACGACGGATCCGGGCCGCCGTCTCCACCGCCCAGGTCGAACAGCATCAGGACCCGGAGGAAGCCTCGGCGCGCACCAGCGTCGCGGACCTCAAGGCCATGGTCCGCCGGGAGCCGAGGCTCGTGACCAGTGTCGTAGTCTTCCTCGCGGCGGCGGTCGCCGCCCGACGGGGAGCCAGAAAGGCCGTCCGGGAACAGGACTTCGGGACCTGGCTACGGGACGAGAGCAGCCGGCAGAACTGATCGCACCGCACCTGGAGTCTCGATCATGTATCTCACCGACCGCTCCGCCCCCGCACAGACGGACACCGAACACGGCCGAAGACGCGCCCCGGGGCGCAAGGTCGCCCCGGTCGTGTTCGTCCTGGGGACGGTCAGCCTGATAACCGACATCTCCTCGGAGATGGTCACCGCCGTTCTGCCGCTCTACCTCGTCACCACGCTCGCCTTCACCCCGCTGGCGTTCGGCACCCTCGACGGCGTCTACAACGGCGTCAGCGCGCTGGTCCAGCTCACCGGTGGCCATATCGCCGACCGGGTTCGCAATCACAAACTGATGGCCGGTCTCGGGTACGGCCTGTCCGCCCTGTGCAAACCGCTGCTCCTGCTCGCGAGCAGCATCGCCACGCTCGGCACGGTCCTCGCCCTCGATCGCACCGGCAAGGGCCTGCGCACCGCCCCGCGCGACGCGATGATCTCCCTGTCCACCCCGTCCGAGAAGCAGGGCCGCGCCTTCGGCGTACACCGGGCGATGGACACCACCGGCGCGATGCTCGGCCCGCTGGCGGCCTTCCTCATCCTGCGCGCGGCGGCCGACGGCTACGACGCCGTGTTCGGGGTCAGCGCGTGCGTCGCCGGGCTCGGCGTGCTCGTACTGGTGCTGTTCGTACCCGCCAGAGGGCAGGTAACGCGAACGAACGAAGCAGGTAACAAGCCGAGCGACGAAGCGGGTTCGGCGAACAGCTCACCACCCGTCCGCATACGGGACGCGCTGGCCCTGCTGCGCCTGCCACGGCTCCGCGCACTCGCCGGCTGCGCCGCGCTGCTGGGCCTCACCACGGTCTCGGACGCCTTCGTCTATCTGCTGCTGCAAAGGCGTGCGGGCATCGCCGACGAGTGGTTCCCGCTGCTGCCGCTGGGCACCGCCGCGGTCTTCCTGCTGCTGGCCGTGCCCGTCGGCGCGCTGGCCGACCGGGTCGGGCGGCGCGTCGTGTTCTTCACCGGGCACATGGGGCTGCTCACCGCCTACGCCCTCCTCCTGTGGGCCCCGGCCACCCCGGCCCTGCCCTTTCTCGTCCTCGCCCTGCACGGCATGTTCTACGCGGCCACCGACGGCGTGCTCCCGGCCGCCCTCGCCGACATCGTGCCCGAGCAACTGCGCGCCACCGGTCTGGCCATCGTCGGCACCAGTCAGGCGCTGGCCCGGTTCTGCTGCTCGCTGTCCTTCGGCGCCGCCTGGACGCTGTGGGGCGACAGCGCGGCGCTGGCCGGATCGGCGGTCGGCCTGCTGTGCTGCGCGGCAGTCGCGGGCATCGTGCTGCGCCCGAAGGACCCGACGAGCACCACAGACACCGCAGGCACAACAGAGACCACAGACACCACAGCCACAACGCCCCAAGGATCCGGATGACATCGCTGCGCGGCCGTCTGCTCATACTCGTCACGGGGGTGCTGCTCCTCGCGGGCCTGGCGACCGGCGTGGTCCTGCACGCCGCCGACCGCGCGGAGCAGGCCAACAAGCCGCAGCCGGGCGGCCCCGCCGTCAGCACGGGCAGGCTGACGCTCGACCAGAAGAGCCGCCTGACGTTCGTCAACGCGGCCGCAGGCCCACACCGCACGGCCGTCGCGTCGGTCCCGTCGACCGACCCCGGCGCGGGCCGGACCGCCTCGGACCTGAAGTGCGTGCGCTTCTACGCGGCGGCCGGCACCGGCGTCTGCCTCCAGTCGGTCCCCGGTGTCCTCAAGCAGAGCAACCGTGCTCTGCTCCTGGACGCCGACCTCCGCACCGTGCACACCTACGCGCTCGCGGGCACCCCCAGCCGCGCCCGGGTCTCGCCCAGCGGCCGCTTCGCCGCCTGGACGGTCTTCGTCTCCGGCGAGTCCTACGCGTCGGCCTTCTTCTCGACCCGGACCTCCATCCTGGACACCCGCACGATGCGGCTGATCCCCAGCCTGGAGACGTTCAAGATCACCCTTGACGGCAAGTCCTACCGCGCCTCGGACGTCAACTTCTGGGGCGTCACCTTCGCCTCCGACGACGACACGTTCTACGCCACCCTCAACACCGCCAACAAGACGTATCTGGTGCGGGGTTCCATCTCGAAGCAGACGGTCACCACCCTGATCGAGAACGTGGAGTGCCCGTCGCTCTCCCCGGACGGAACCCGCGTCGCCTTCAAGAAGCGGGTCCTGTCCCGTACGGCCCTCTGGCACGAGTACGTCCTCGACCTCAAGACCCTGAAGGAGACGGCACTGGCCGAACGCCACAGCGTCGACGACCAGGCCACCTGGCTCGACAACAACACGCTCGCCTACGCCCTCCCCACCGAGGGCAAGGTCGGCAGCAGCGACCTGTGGAGCGTGCCCGCGAACGGCAAGGGAAGCCCCCGCCTGCTGATCGCGGGGGCTTCCTCACCGGCGCCGCTGTAGACGCCATAGACGCTCGTCGGATTCAGGGCGCGGAGCGGTCGCAGTCGAGGTCGCTCAGCCGCACCGCGTCGGCCATCGCCTGCATACCGGTGTCGTTGGGGTGCAGGTGATCGCCGTTGTCGAAGAACGGCAGGATCCGCTCATGGTCGTAGGGGCTGCGCAGGATGCGGTCGAAGTCCGCCACGGCATCGAACTCACCGCCGGCGCGGACGAATTCATTGACCTCCCGCCGTACGGCCTCGGCGGGCGCGTCCCACTCGTACCAGCCCTTGAACGGCCCGACCGTGGCCCCGACGACGCACAGCCCGGCCGCATGCGCACGGTCGATGATCCGGCGGTAACCGTCGATCAACTCCCTTGCCGTGACACCGGTGTGGGCCTTGATGTCGTTGACGCCCTCGAAGAGGAGGACCGTTCGGACGCCGGGGTGGGAGAGCACGTCCCGGTTCAGTCTGTTGAGGGCGCTCTGCCCGGCTCCGTCGGCGAGAACCTTGTTGCCGGAGATCCCCTCGTTGGCCACTCCCTCGATGCCGGTGTCGGAGTCGGGGTCGGCCTGGAGACGGCGGGCCAGATAGTCGGGCCAGCGGCGGTTCTTGTCGGTGGTGGACTGCCAGCCGTCGGTGATGGAATCACCCAGAGCGACGACCGCACCGACGTCGGAGTCCGTCCGTACGGTGACGGCGTCCAGGTAGAACCATGAGCCGGTGGTCCCGGTCCAGTTGTCCGAGCCTTCCTCCGCCGTGTGGTCGCCGGTACTGGTGTAGGACGTCTGCATGGCCATGCCGTGCCCCGTGACCGGACCGCCCGCATCGGCGGCGTACAGGCTGACGACCAGTGAGGTCGCGGCGGGCAGCCGTCCGGGCAACGGATCGCTGAGCACGGTCTCCCCGGCGGGCACGGTGACGGACTGCTCCCCGCCGAACGACAGTTGCCGGTTGCTGCCCCGGACCAGGGCGGCGCCCTCCTTCTGCACGCCCGCGTACGCCCGGCCGAAGGTCAGAGGCCGGTCGCCGAAGGCGTTGGACAGGCGGACGCGCAGCTGGGTTCCCCCGGCACTGGTCCGTACGACGAGCCGGTAACCGCGGTTCGAGGCGGCCTCGCCCATACGGTCGGCGCTCGCGCCCCAGGTGACGATCTCGTGCGTGGTCGCGGCAGGGGCCGCCGTCGCCGACGAGGTCAGCCACTGCGCGGCGAGGGTCAACGCGACGCCCGACAGGGCAAGTCGCCTCAGAAACGCAGGACGCATCGCTCACCGCCCCAGATCGCGCAGCGTCACGGACCGGCCGGGCGACAGGGTGACCTTCCGGGATCTCTCCCCGTACGCCACCGTGGTCGTGCGACCGCCGACGCTCGTCACCGTGACCTCAGTCGGTCTGCCGTCCCGCCAGCGCAGATCCACGGTGAAGCCGCCGCGTACGCCCACGCCTGTGATCGATCCGGAAGCGGCCCAGGCCTCGGGCAGCGCGGGCAGCAGCTCGACATGGCCGGGGCGTGAGTACACCAGCATCTCGATCATCGCGGCGGGCGTACCGAAGTTGCCGTCGATCTGGAAGATGCCCCGGCCCTGCCCGACCTCGTAGATGTCGAACAGGTTGGGCGCGGTGCCGTTGCTGCCGTCGGTGGAGGGCCGCAGGTTGTTCACGACGAGCTGGTAGGCCTTGTCGGCGTCCTTCAGCCGGGCCCAGCACAGCGCGCGCCAGGCGTTCGCCCAGCCGAAGCTCTCCATGCCGCGCGCGGTGAGCAGGGCGGTCGCGCCCTCGACGACGGCCTCGGGTGTGGAGCCGTCCGGGCGGACGCGGTCGCCGGGGAACAGCTGGACGAGCGGGGAGAGATGCCGGTGGGTGGTCTCCCCCAGGTTGTCGGGGGACATCCACTCCTCCAGCCAGCCGGTCTTCGGGCTCACCCCCGGCAGATGGAGCCGCCGTTGGAGGTCGGCGACGGTTCGGGCGTACGCGGTGTCCCTGCCCAACACCTCGCACGCCGTGCGGTAGTTGGCGAACAGCGCCCAGACCAGCTCCTGGGCGTACGTGATGCCCTTGGCGTCGAGCGGGCCGTGCTCCGGCGACCAGTCGCTGTCGGCGACGAGGACGTCCCGCTGCTCACCGGTCGCCGGGTCCGTGACCGTCGTCGTCAGCAGCCGCGCCTCCCAGAACTCGCAGGCCCCCTTGAGCATCGGGTGGATACGGGCGAGATGGGCGCGGTCCTGGGTGAACTCGTAGTGCTCGTAGAGGGAGTTACACAGCCAGGCGTTGCCCGCGGGGTGCCACCACCAGCCCATGCCGCCGTGGATGTTGGTGGAGATGGCAACGGTCCAACCGGCCAGCTTGCCGGTGGAGTTGCGGTAGCGGCTGCGGGGGTCGTTGAAGTGGGTGCGGGTGAGTTCGGTCCAGGAGGGCAGCTGGGCCAGGCAGTAGTCGGTGAAGGCGTCGAAGCAGTCGGAGAGGGCGGCGCGGTCGGCCAGCCAGTAGTTCATCTGGAGGTTGATGTCGGTGTGATAATCGCCCATCCAGTCAGGGTCGTTGCCGTCGAGCCACAGCCCCTGGAGGTTCAGCGGCAGACTGCCGCGCGACCCGGCGATCATGAGGTAGCGCCCGAACTGCAGGTAGGCCGCTTCGAGTTCGGGATCGGGCGTGCCGTCGGTGTACCGGGCGCGGATCCGCTCCCAGGTGTCCATGCCGCGTTGCAGCGGGCTCGACGTGCCGAGCGACACGTCCATGCGCTCGAACAGCCCGCGGTGGTCGGCGACATGGGTGTGCAACAGGGTGGTCGCGGAGTGCCCGGCGGCGTCGAGGACCTTCGTACGGGCGAGCCTGCGCGGGTCGAGCGACGGGTCGCGGTAGCCGGTGGCCGGGTCGGGCGCGTAGTTGGTCCCACCGGCGACGATCACCGTCAGGCTCCGACAGTTCCGGAAGGAGATCCGCGCCCCGTCGACGGCGACGGTCCCGCCGCTGCCGTACGCGGTGACGGCGGCCCCGTACCGCAGTCGGTTCGCGAACTCCCCGCCGAAGGATGCGTGTTGGCCGCTCGACTGGGTGCCCGTGGTGGTCTCGCCGTGGGTGCCGTCCAGGCTGATGCCGCCGGTGTAGTGCCCGCCGCCGTCCTGGGTGAAGTGCAGGACGACGACGTCGTCGGGCGCGCTGGCGAAGACCTGGCGTCGGTATGTCACGCCAGAGCGGACATAGGAGGCGGTGACCAGGCCTTGGCGGAGGTCGAGGGTGCGTCGGTAGCCGGAGACGGCCGAGAGGTCATGGTCGGGGATGTCGACGGTCAGCTCGGCCAGCAGGGTGAACGACCCGAAGTTCTCGCGGGCGTAGGGGAATTGGCCGTCGTCGTCGAGGGTGGAGTTGAGGTCTCCGGTCCACATGGTGGCGTCGGTGAGGAACAGCCGCTCCCGGCCGGGGTCGTTGCCCACGAGCGCCCCGAGGCGGCCGTTGCCGACCGGGAGGCCCTGGGCGATCATCGAGCGGTCGTCGGCGGGCGCCTGCCACCAGAGTCGGGTGGTGGCACTCTCGTCCTCGCTCGCTGCGAGCATCGGGGAGTCGACCGGTCGTCGGGGTGCGGCGGAGGCGGTGAAAGCGGGCAGTCCGCCGAGGGCGGTCAGGGCTCCGCCCGCTGCGGCGAACGAGAGCAGACCGCGCCTGCTGGGGCGGGGTTCGGGCGAATCGGGGCGTGGGGTGTCCATGGATGCGCTCCAGTGAGGGTCGGCCGTCAGGACGGGTTCGGTACGTCGATCCGGTCGATGTCCGGGGCGTAGCCGTCGCCGCTGTCGAAGGTGATGGTGTTGGCGCCGGCCTTCAGATTGAGCGGCACGCTCACCGTCTCGACGGTCCCCCAGTCGCCCGTGGCGGGGAACTTGTGGCCGGTGGCGCCGCCGCCGTTGGCGGAGATCCGCACCGACCGAGCGTCACCGCTGACATAGGCGATGTCGACGACGTACCGCCCGGCCTTCGCGACGTTGACGCCGTTCACGGTGAGCTTGCCGCCGAGGTAGAGGTTGCCGACCTTCTTGCCCCCGGAGCAGGCACCGCAGTCGGCCACCGAGGCGTTGCCGGCGAGGGTGTTGGCCGCCGCCTCCGCCTCGTAGACGGTCTTCGTCAGGGCCGGGCCTTGGGGCGTGACGGTGAACAGTCGTGAGCCGTGCGCGGGCAACGCCTGGCTGACCTTGTCCCGGTAGGAGCCGAGGTTCTCGTGGTTCCAGAGGTCGCGGACCTTCGCCTTGCCGGAGAAGCCGAGAGCGGCCCAGTCGGCGGTCACGGACGCGGGCGCCTCGCCGAGGTTGAACAGGGCGACCGTGAAGCTCCCGTCGGGGTTCCTCACCGCCCAGACCTGCTGGTCGTCGGAGGGGGTGACGGGCCTGGCGGGCGGGGTGTCGCCCTGGTTGACCGCGATGACCTCCTTGTTGGTGAGCAGGGAGAGCCCGTAGGAGTCGAGGCGGGTCAGGTCGTCGCCGGTGTAGAGGGGGGTCTTGGCGATGGCCCAGAGGGTGGCGTAGCTCTGCCGTTCGGCCTTGGTGAGCCCGTCCATCTCGCCGTTACCGACGTTGAGGGAGTCCAGGTCGTTCCAGCCGCCGGGGCCGGCGTGGCGGGTCCAGGCAGGGGTGTCGTCCCAGCGGTCCTCGACGGAGTTCTCCCAGGTGACCAGCGTGTTGCAGTAGCACTCGACGTCGGTGTCGATGCGCCAGCCGTTGGAGTACCGCTGCCAGTCGGCGACATGGCCGATGTCGAGGGACCAGGACAGTTCGAGGTGGATCGGCCGTCCGGTGGCGGCGATCGCCTTCTGCCAGGCGGCGATGTCGGCAACGTTGTCGTAGTTCTCGCCGCTCTTGAACGAGCCGGGCCCGACACCGTCGAGCTTGAGGAAGTCGTAGCCCCAGTCGGCGAACAACTGGGCCTGGGAATCGATGTACTTCTGGGCACAGGGCCGAGAGAAGTCGATCTTGTACGCGCTGTCCCAGCCGTTGGTGGTGCGCAGGTCGCCGTAGACGATGTCGGCGGTCGTGCAGCCCTCGGCGTTCCAGACGGGCACCGCACCCCCGCCGTACGCCTCCTTCTGCAGCCCGACCGGCAGATAGATGCCGGGCTTCAGCCCCTTGGCGTGGATGTCGTCGGCGACGGCCTTCATCCCGCGCGGGAAGCGCCCGGGGTCGGCGGCCTGTCTGCCGTACTCGTCGAAGCGGGGCTTCCAGTCCATGTCCATCCACCAGCCGGCGTCGATGTTGACGTACTCGTAGCCGTACGGCTTGAGCTTGGCGGCGAGGGCGTCGGCCTGCTTCAGGACGTTCTTCTCGGTCAGATAGCTGTAGTCCCCGTCCGGGTTGAGGCCCGGGTACTTGGAGGACTGCATGCTCCAACTCGTCCAGCCCATGTACGGCTTGGCCGCCGTCGGCGCCGAAACGGCTGCCGTGGCCGGGGAGTCGGTGGCTGTGGCGGCGGGGGTGAGTGCCGTGAGGCCCGTGGTCAGGGCGAGGACGAGCAGCGTGCTACCGGTGCGGCGGGCACGGTGGGGGGACAACCGCATGGGGGCTACCTCCGGATCACTGAACGACGATCATGACGTGCGCATGACATACAGGAATGCGTGGTCGGACCTTCACGCGATACGGCTCTGCGGCGTCACCCCCGTTCCCTGGGCGTGTCCGATCGGATGAAGGACTGGATGGCGGTGGCCGCCGCTCCACGGGCCCACTCCTCGAAGGGCAGCGGGCGCGTGGTGACATCGCAGCGCGCGGCGGCACCGAAGGCGGAGGCGGCGAAGGTCTCCCTGATCCGTTCGGCGAACAGGTCGTAGGCGGCGAGCCCTTCGCCGGAGATGATCACGCGTTCGGGTCCGAGCAGATTGACCACGGACCCGATGGCCCGTCCGATGACCGCACCCGCACGCGCGTACACCTCCCGGGCTCCCGGGTCGCCGCGGTGGGCGAGTTCCAGGGCCTGGGCCGCGTCCGCCACGTCGATCCCGGTCTCCGCCCGTACGTCGCGCACGATCGCCGACTCCGAGGCGACGGCCTCCACACAGCCCCGGTTGCCGCAGTGGCACCGCGGGCCCGCCGGGTCGAAGGAGAGATGCCCGATCTCACCGGCCACGCCGTGCGCACCGGAGACCACCCGCCCGCCCACGACGAGACCGCAGCCGATCCCGGCGCCCACCGTCACCAACGCGAAGTCGGACAGGCCCACCCCCGCGCCGAACCACTGCTCGGCGACGGTCAGCGCGCGGACGTCGTTGTCGACGGTGACCGGCAGACCGGTGGTCATGGCGGCGAGGTGCGCGAGCGGAACGTCCCGCCACTCAAGGAACGGGGAGTACCGCACCATGCCCTCCGTGCGGTCCACATCGCCGGAGACGGCGATCCCCACGCCGCTGACCCGCGCTCCCAACTCTTCGGCGTCGGCGAGCAGTTCAAGGACGAGGCCGCTGAGGGTGGCGAGAACTCCCCCGGGCCGCCGGTCGTCGAGCGGGATGTGCCGGGCGACCCGGATACGGCAGCACAGATCCGTCAGTACGGCGATGATCTCGTCGCCCGTCACCTTGACCCCGAGGAACAGCGCGCGACCACCGTCGACCCGCACCGGGTTGGCGGGCCGGCCGAGCGCCCGCCGGTGCTCCTCGTCGACGTCCTCCAGCAGATACCCCGTCTCGATCAGCGGCCGGACGGCCTTGGTCACCGCCGCCGGGGACAGCGCGGCCCGCCGCGCGATCTCCGCCCGGGTGACCGGGCCGTGGGAGAGCACGATGGTGAAGATCTGGGCGGCGGCAGGGGTGTGGGCGGGGAACGCCTCGGAGGGTGGGTGTGGGGGCGGGCGCATGCCGGGAACTCTGGGTTCATTCTTTTCTGTTGTCAATAAAAGAAACACGATTCCTGTGAAGTGACTGTTCACTCCGCGGGTCCGCGGGCACTGCGGTTCGGTCAGCCGGCCAAGGTCTTGAGCCGCCGGCGGTGCCAGACGACCGGACTGCGGTCGTCGTCGGCCCGCATGGCGAGCACCCGCAGCACGATGATGTCGTGGTCGCCCGCCGGGTAGGTGTGCTCGATCGCGCACTCCAGCCAGATCGGCGCGCCCTCCAGGAAGATCGCGCCGGATGCCGCCTCCTGGGTGCCGAGGCCGACGAAGCGGTCCTCCTTGCTCCTCGACGCCAGTTGGCGGGTCTTGGCGCTGTGCTCCTCGCCCAGTACGGAGACACCGAGCGTCTCGGCGCCGGCCAGCAACGGCCAGGTCGTCGAGGAGTGTTGGACGGCGAGGGAGACCATGGGCGGCTGGTAGGAGACACCGACGGTGAACGAGGAGACGATCATGACGGTCGGCTCGCCGTCGACTCGGGCCGAGACGGCGGCGACTCCCGACGGGAATCCGCCGAACGCCTCGCGCACCTCGTCGGGGTCCGAGGTCAAGCCTTCGAGCGTGGTCATCGTGCCGTCCTCGCCTTCGCCGCGTCGAGTACGGTCCGGCCCCAGCGCCCGGTCCAGCGGGCCAGTGAGTCGTCCGTCGTGTAGGTGGAGTCGAGTTGGTAGAGGCCCTGGGCGGGGCAGATCGCGCCGAGTTCCACCAGGACGGGTTTGAGGGTGAGTTCGGGGGCGAGCGCGTGTGCGGGTCCCGCGCCGAGCATCAGGGGCAGCGCCACCTGCCCTGCGAGTCCGGTGTCCGTGGGGAACCGGTCGAGGAACAGTTTCAGCAGGCCGGTGTAGGTGCCCTTGTAGGTGGGTGACGCGGCAATCACCACATCGGCCATGCGTACTCGCTCCACAGCCGCGCTGACCTCGGGGGCGTCCCAGGCGAGCAGACCCGGCCCCAGCTCGGTGACTTCGAGGACCTCGCAGTCCAGCCCGAGGGCGGCGGCGAGTCGTTCGGCGGCGTCACGGGTACGCGAGGCGGCCTTGGGGTTTCCGACGACGGCGACGGCCTTCATCAGGCGACTCCTGTGGGTAGTTCGGACGCGGCGGTGGTCGCCGTGTCCGGTATGGGTGGCGCCTTGGGCGGGTCGACGCGCAGCAGCAGGGCGGAGAGCAGGCTGAGCAGCCCGACGGCGGCGAGCGAGCAGAGGGCGACGGCATAGCCGTACGCGGTCAGCAGCACGGCACAGACCGCGCTGCCCAGCACCGCGCCGAGCTGCTTCATGGCGTTGAAGGCACCCGATGCCGCGCCCACCTCGTCCGGGGCAACGGTGGTCACCGCCGCGATGGACAGGGGCGACCAGACGAACGCGTTGGCGACCCCGTACAGCGCGAAGGCCGAGGTCAGGACGGCGACCGGGGCGTCGGCGGCGACGAGCGCGGCGGACGCGCCGACGGACAGGACCAGGGCGCAGGCACCGATGACGGCGACGGCACGGGTCCCGACGCCGTTGTTGAGCCGGGCCGACACCGGAGCGCCGAGCACACACACCAGGCCCATCGGAATCAGGGTGAGTGCCGCCTCGCCGGACGAGAGTCCGCGTTCCCGCTGGAGGTACAGCATCACCGGGATCATGGCGGACCCGGAGCAGAAGGCCGCGGCGGCAGCGCCCCAGGTCGCGGTGACGAACCCCCGGGTGCGCAGCAGGGAGATCGGCACCAGGGCGCGTGTCCCCTGGCCGCGTTGCAGCCACACGACGGCGGCGACGGTCAGGGCGCCGACGCCGGCCAGCAGCCAACGCGGCACTCCCCACACGTCCGTGCCGGTCGCGTCGGTGCCCTGGACGCCGAGGACGAGTGCTCCGGCTCCGGCCGCGTTGGCGCAGATCGCCCAGACCGGGATGGCCGCCGTCTGGCGCGGCAGGGCAGGGACGAACACCGACACGGCGGCCATCGCGGCGACGCCGACCGGGACGTTGACCCAGAACACCGCGGGCCAGCCGCCGACGGCAACGAGGAACCCGCCGACCAGTGGCCCGGCGGCCACAGCGGCCCCGCCGACCGCGCCCCAGACGCCGAGGGCGACGGCCAGGCGCGGCGGCCTGAACAGGGCCTTGATGAGGGTGAGGCACTGCGGGGTCATCAGCGCGGCGCCGACGCCCTGCGCGACCCGCCACCCGACGAGGGCCTCGATGCTCGTGGCGAGGGCGCACAGCAGCGACCCGGCGGTGAAGACGGCCAGTCCGATGAGATGTACGCGCCGGTGCCCGTAGCGGTCGCCCAGCCGTCCGGCGATGACCAGGGGGACGGCGTAGGCGATGAGGTACCCGCTGTTGACCCACATCGCGCGGGCCTCGCCGGTGTGCAGCCCGTCGATCAGCGCGGGCAGGGCGACCGAGGTGACGGTGCTGTCCAGCAGCAGCATGAAGAACCCCGTGCACAGGCTGGCGAGGGCGAGCCAGTCCCGTCGCTCGCTCCCTGCGGTCATGTCACACCGCCAGATTCTCGCGCAATGTGGCGCCGGCGGCCGGGGAGGCGAGGGCGCCACGGCGGCGCAGTTCCGGCAGCAGCAGCTCGCTGATGTCGGCGAGGCCGGAGGGCATGGCGAGCGGGCTGGACAGCATGTAGCCGCCGCGTGCCCCGGTCGCCGCGAAGTTCTCCTGCAGCTCGTCGGCGACCGACTCGGCGTCCCCGACGATGCTGTGGTCGAGCCCGGTCGCCCGGCCCCGGCCATGGGCGAAGAACTCGTCCCGGCTCATCGCGCACTCCTCGCCGAACTCCGCGACGAGCGAGCCGACGAGCCCGGCGGGGGACGCGTTGGCCGCGACGAGTTCGTCGCGCAGCTCGCCCAGCCGGAAGGACTCCGGGAGCGTCGACAGGTCGTAGCCCATGTTGTGCGAGAGGTGGATGGCGACGGTCTCCTCGTTCCAGAAGGCGTGCACCTCGTCGCGGCGCGCCCGTGCCTCGGCGGCCGTCCGGCCGACGATGACCTGGGTGGCCCAGAGGATGCCCGTGTCGGCCGGGTCCCGTCGCTCGGCGAGGAGGGCCTCGTCGAGCAGTCGGCGGTGCCGCAGCTGGGAGGCGAGGTTGCCGCCGAAGCCGAAGATCAGGTCGGCGAAGCGGGCCGAAGCGGCGATGCCACGGGGCGAGTTGCCCGCCTGGACGATGAGCGGGTGGATCTGTGGGCCGGGTACGGAGGCGAGCGGTCCCTTCACATCGAAGAAGCGGCCCTTGTGGTCGATCGGGTGCACCTTGGCCGGATCGGCGAAGCGGCCCGTCTCCCGGTCGCGCACGATGGCGTCGGGTGCCACGGAGTCCCACAGCGCACGGCAGACCTCGACGAACTCCTCCATGCGCTCGTAGCGCAGATCGTGGTCCATCAGCTCGCCGTAGCCGTAGTTCGCCGCGTCCGCGCCCCGGGTCGAGGCGACCACGTTGAACGCGATGCGCCCGCCGGTGACATGGTCGAGGGAGTTCAGCAGCCGTGCGACGTAGAAGGGGTGCATGAACGTCGACGAGTACGTCAGCCCGAAGCCGATCCGCTCCGTCACCGTGGCCATCGCCGCGATCACGGGCGCCATGTCGTGGCGCGGCCACTGGATGCCCCACTCCACGGCGGGCTCGATACCGCCGCGCCAGGTGCTGGGGATGCCGCTGCCGTCACCGAAGAACAGCAGGCCCACACCGGCGCGTTCGGCCGTCCGCGCCAGCTCCATGAACATGCGTACGTCGGGAAAGTCCAGCCCCACCCAGGAGCCCGGCCGGGCCCAGGCTCCCTCGGTGTGGGTGAAGGAGAGGTCGAAACCTATGTGCATGCCGCTCATCGCGAGTTCCTCTCCCACAGTGCGGTGACCTCGTCGGCGTCGGCGAGCACGGCCACGTTCAGCGCGAGTTGCTGGAGGGCCGCCGCGTTGACGTCGAGGTCGTAGGCGGCCGTGGCGTCGGTGGGCACCACGACCGGCCAGTCGTATTGCACGGCGTCCTGGGCGGTGGCGTACACACAGCACTCGCTGGTCAGCCCCACCACGGTCAGCCAGCCGCAGCCGGCGGCGCGCAGCCGCGCGTCGAGATCGGTGCCGAGGAACCCGCTGTAGCCCCTCTTCACGACACGCTCCTCGCCCTCGGCGGGCCGCATCCGGTACCACTCGGCGCCGTCCGTGCCGATACGGCAGGGCTCGTCGGGACTCATGGGGGCGTCGTGGTCCCCGCCGCGCAGCCAGTTGCTCGCCCGCCAGGGCCGTGCCGGATCGCTCCCCAACTCCACCCAGGCTACGGGTACTTGGGCGGCGCGGGCGGCGTCCACGAGGTGTCCGATGCGGGTGACAGCTTGGTCGAGAGCGGCCAGGGCAGCGTCCGTCAGGCCGTACTCCGTCAGCCGGTCCGGATCGGCGAAGTCGCGCTGTACGTCGACCACGAGCAGCGCGGGCGCGCTGCCGGGGCGGGCGAGGTGGGCGAACTGCCGCGCCCGCAGGTCGGTGCCGTCGGTGCCGGGCATCAGGCCGTCACCCCGTCGCGGGCGCGCAGTTCGGGCAGTACGGTCTTGCCGAACAGCACCATGTCCTCGTCGTACTCGGGGAAGATCAGCATCAGACCGTCCAGGTCCGCCTCCCGCACGATGTACTCGATGTGGTCGGTGACCGTACGCGCCGACCCGGCGACATACGGGGTCTGGAACGCCGCCTCCCCGTCCGCCCCGTCGGCCCAGGCGCGGGCCTGTTCCTCGGGGATGCCCCAGGCGCGCCGCATGTGGACCAGTGCCTCCCGGTCCAGGCCCGCCCCCCACTCCCGGACCTTCTGGGCGGCCAGTTCGTCGGTGTCGTCCTGGACGACGGTGAGCATCGAGTAGGTCTTGCAGACCCGCCCGGCCGCCCGCGCCCGCTCGTGGACGTCCGCCGACAGTTCGCGCATCTCCTCCAGGCTCTCGGCGGCCAGGAACGCGCCGTCGGCGTACTTGGCCTGGAAGCGGCGGGCGTCCTCGGAGCGGCCCGCGCTGATGACGGTGGGGCGGACCTGGGGGCGCGGCCGGGACTCGCAGTCGACCAGGTCGAAGTACGGGGTGCGCAGGGTGACGGAGTCCTCGCTCCACAGGCGGGTGACCGCCTCCGTCCACAGTTCCGTCATCCGGTAGCGGTCCGCGTGGGTGAGCTTCGGGTCCCACTCGCCGAACTGCTCGAACTCCTCCGCGTAGGAGCCGTTGACGATGTTCAGTCCGGCCCGGCCGCCGGAGATGTCCTGGAGGGTGGCGAACATCTTCGCGGCGACGGCCGGGTTGTGGACGTTGGCGTGCAGGGTCGCCCAGATCTTGACCCGGCTGGTCGCCTCGGCGAGGGCCGCCATCATCGTCATCGACTCCAGGGAGCGCCCCCAGTGGTCGGTGCTGCCGCCGAAGCCGCGCCACTTCGCCATCGACATGACGAAGTCGAGGCCGATGTTCTCGGCGTGCACCGCGGCACGCCTGTTCCAGGCGTAGTTCGCCTCGGGGTGGGGCGCGGTCGTGGACAGCATCCAGCCACCGTTCCCGATGGGGAGGAAGATTCCGTACTCTTTCGTGGGCACGTTGCGGGCCTTTCGTGGGCGGTGCGGGACGACGGTTACGGGGCGGGCCCTAGGGGGCGGGCCAGACCAGCTTGTCCCCGTCGTGGATGTTCTTCACGAAGGACCCGTCGAACCACTCCTCGGCGCCGGCCGGGGTCACCTCGCCGGACACGATGTCGAACTGGCGCAGCATGTCCACGATCCCCTTCACGTTGGCGGTGTCGATACCGCCGCGCGGCTGGCCGGGTGTCGGGCTGTCCTTGACGATCTGTGTCTCGGTGTTCCAGATGGTGGTGTTCAGCTTCTTGTCGTACGTCGGCCCGGACAGGTCGGCCGCATAGCCGACGCACTCTGCGGTCTTCGTGGCGTCGGCCGTGCAGTAGTCGTAGGCGTGCAGCGCGGCGCGCAGGATGTCCTCGACGGCGTGCGGGTGCTTCGCGGCGAACGCCGGGTTGACGGCCATCGCGCCGAGCGAGCCGGGGACACCGAAGTCGGACGGCTGCCACACGGTGACCGGCTTGCCCGCCGCCTTGAGCTGGTTGGGCTCGTTGGAGACGAACCCGGTGAGCGCGGCGAGGCCGCCCTGCCTGCGGGGCAGTACGGAGGGGTCGTAACCCTGCTTCACCAGCTTCAGCGAGTCGTACTTCACCCCGGCCTTGACCAGCATCGCCCGGACGGTGGCGGGCATGTAGCCCTTGTGGCCGACGACCTTGCCGTCGAGCTGGGGCAGCTTGGTGATGTCCTTGTTGGTCATCAGGATGTCCAGGCCGGAGTTCGAGTACGAGGAGACGCCGGTGATGTCGATCCCGTTGGCCCGGGCCTGGATGACGTCCTGCTCGGAGATCGGGCTGACGGTGGCCTGGCCGCTGGCGAGGAGCTTGGTGTTCTGCGCGGTGTCGCCGGTGCCGGGCTTGAGGGTGACGTCGAGGCAGAGGTCCTTGAAGTAGCCGAGCTTGGCGGCGGCGATGTACTCGAGGATCGACACCGACGACTGGTACTGGTAGCCCGACAGGTAGGTGATCTTGCCTGCGGCCTTGTTCTCGGCGCAGCGATCGGCGGAGATCGCGGACCCCTCGGAGCCCTTCGAGGAGCCGCTGTCGGAGCCGGAACCGGAGCCGCATCCGGCGACCCCGGCGGTCATGGCGAGGGCGGCGGCACAGGCGAGGGCGGCTCTGATGCTGAGGCGGGAAGGCATGGGTGACTCCAGACTGGCGGTGTCCGCCGGGCGAAGGTGTGGTGGGACTCGGCTGTGAGCGCCAGCCGTATGTGCGGTGAGCCGTATGTGCGGTGAGCGGGCCGGTCAGTCGTGCGCGCTGTCGTGCCAGTGCAGGACGCGGCGTTCGACCAGGGTCACGACGAGCAGGAGCAGTACGCCCATGATCGCCAGGACGAGGATCGAGGCGTATACGACCGGAAGTTGGTTCATGGAGGAGGCCACACTGATGGCGGTGCCCAGGCCGCGGGCCGAGCCCGAGGCCGACATCTCGGCCACCACCGCGCCGACGATGGACAGCGGGAAGACAATGCGCAGCGCCGCGAACAGATAGGGCAGCGCGTTGGGGACGCGGACGTGCCAGAGCAGTTCCAGCCGGCTCGCGTCGATCGTCCGGTACACCTGGAGCACCTGCTGGGGTACGGACCGCAGGCCGGCCGAGACGTTGATGAAGATCGGGAAGAAGCAGATCAGCGCCGCGATGACCAGCTTGGGCGTCGGGCCGAACCCGAAGGCCACGACCAGTGCGGGCGCGATGGCCACCAGCGGGGTCACATTGAGGACGACCGCGATCGGCATGACGGCCCGCCGCAGCGGCGGGAGTTCGCTGGTCAGCACCGCGAGGACGAACGCGGCGGCGAACCCCATCGCCAGACCGGCCGTCGCCTCCCCGAGGGTGACCAGGGCGTTCCCGGTGTAGTAGCCGAGGTCCGAGCTGAGCGAGTTGCCGATGTCGGACAACGGCGGCAGCAGATAGGGCAGTTTCTCGGCGCCCCAGTGCCACAGGAGCGCGAGCACCGCCACCATCAGCACGAACGGCGCCCATACGGCGGGCCGGATCCACGCGATGCGGGACCGTGGATGGCGGAGGCTGAAGCGGGACGGTTCCACGGGCGGCCGGCCGGCGGTGGCGTGCTCGGTGCGAGCGTCGACCACGGTCATCTCCCGAACCTTGCTCACCTCGCTCACCTCACCCACGCCGCTCACGCCGCGTCCCGGTGCCACGCGCTGTGCAGGCGGTCGCGGACCAGGTCCTCGTACTCGTGGAAACGGCGCTCCGCGAAGAGCCGGTCCTTGCGCGGCCGGGGAAGGTCGATCTCGATGGTGTCGACGATCCGGCCGGGCCGCGGGGCCATCACGACCACGGTGTCGGACAGCCGTACGGCCTCGGACACGGAGTGGGTGACGAACAGCACGGTCGTCTTCAACTCGTCCCAGAGATCGAGGAGTTGGTCCTGGAGGCTCTCCCGGGTGAACTCGTCCAGCGCCGAGAAGGGCTCGTCCATGACGAGTACGTCGGGTCGCAGACCGAAGGCCCGGACGATCGCGGCCCGCTGCCGCATTCCGCCGGACAGCTCGGCGGGAAGCTTGTCCATGGCCTCCCCGAGACCCGCCTTGACGAGGAGTTCCCGCATGTCGGGCGCGCTCGTCGTCCGCTCGCCGGAGCCGGTGATCCGCTCCCGGCGCCGTGCCGCCCGCTTGTTGATCCGGTGCGGCAGGGTGACGTTCTTCAGCACCGACAGCCAGGGCAGCAGGGCCGGGCTCTGGGGCACCAGCCCGATCATCTTCGCCGCGCACGCCCGGGCCGGCGGGACGCCGTGCACCCGGACCTCGCCGTGGTCGGGTTCCTCAAGGCCCGCGGCGATCCTGAGCAGCGTCGACTTCCCGCAGCCGCTGGGCCCGATGAGGCTGACGAAACGGCCTGCGGGGACGGTCAACCCGACGTCGTCGAGGGCGATCGTCGCCGCTGGTCCGAACCCGTAGGTCCGGTGCACCGACCGCAGTTCGAGGGCTGGCGTACCAGTCACCTTCACGCTCCCATCCATGTCGCGGGCACGGAGGCCCGATCCTGGAAGTCGGAGAGCGTGCGTGGCGAGTGCGAGAACTGCCACGCGGAAATCCGCTTAGGTGCTCCCGACGGTAGAAGCCCTGTGTTTCGTCAGGACCCGCCGCTCTGTTTCCTGGATGTCACGCGGCACCGAGCGGTGTTACGGCCTCGTCGCCGCCGAACACATAGACCTCGATCCCCAGATCGGCGGCGGCGCGCGCCACCCATCCGCCGAGCGCCGGCACGATCACCTCGGTGACGAGGAGCACGGTCCGCTCGGTGGTCGGCAGCGAGTCGCGCAGCCAGAGCAGCTTGAACATGTCCGCCATGACCTTGTTGCGGAAGGCGGGCTTGTAGGCGCCCTGGTTGCCGACGAGCTGGACGAGCACACGGCCGGCCGCGTCGATCCCCTCGACCTCGACCCGGCTGCCGTCGGGCAGCATGAGCGGCTTCGGGCGCAGCACGATGCCGAGCCGGGCTTCGAGGGCGAGCAGCATCCGGCGTTCGATGGACCCGTCGGTGAACCGGCTCCACTCGGTGGGGGCGTCAAGAACTGTCAGAGGCACATACGGAAGCTTAGGAAAGGTCCGTTTCGCGCGCGTTTCGCGCACCGAACCGAGCCATCGGCCGTATGTCTCCTCCAGTCGACTCCTTCGGCCGACGGACGCCTACCCGCGCCGGGCGCGGCCGGGCACACTGCCCTTCATCACCGCACACCGCACACCGTCCTCGGGGAGACCTCGGTGATCAGAGCACTCCGTACCACCATCGGACGTCCGCGGCTGATCGCCTCGGTGTTGAGCCTGCTTGTCGTGACCGCGCTCGCGGTGTCCGACACCAGCGTGGCCGCGGCACCCGGGCCAGGCCCCGCTCCGTCCACCGCCTCGCTGTCCGGCGCCGCCTCGGCCGTCGAGTCCCTGGGAATCGCCGGAACGACCTGGGCCGTCGACGAACGCACCGGCAGACTGCGGGTGCTCGCCGACTCCACGGTCGCG
Source organism: Streptomyces sp. NPDC002156 (assembly GCF_053593675.1). Lineage (NCBI taxonomy): Bacteria > Bacillati > Actinomycetota > Actinomycetes > Kitasatosporales > Streptomycetaceae > Streptomyces > Streptomyces sp. NPDC002156. Next base: position 30,293 of record NZ_JBSFDA010000013.1, read on the forward strand.
GACGCCGACCTGGCCAGGCTCCGCCGGGCCACCGCGCGTTCCGCCGGTGCCATGACCCTCGAACGGCTCGACGGCCGACTGCGCACCCTTCTGTCGGGCGGCGACTCCATCTACACCTCCGGCTGGCGCTGCTCGGCAGGGGTCAACGTACAGAGCGGCTCCACGTACTACTTCGTCACCGCCGGCCACTGCACCGAGGGTGCGTCCACCTGGTACACCAGCTCCGCCATGACGACGGCGATCGGCCCCACCACGGGAACCAGCTTCCCGGGCAACGACTTCGGTGTCGTCCGGTACGACAACCCGGCCGTGCCTCACCCCGGCACCATCGGAACCGTCGACGTCACCGGAACCGCGACCGCCTATGTCGGCCAGCGGGTCTGCCGTCGAGGAGCGACCACCGGTGTCCACTGCGGCTTGGTCACCGCGCTCAACGCGACCGTCAACTACGGGGGCGGCACCATCGTCTCCGGGTTGATCCAGACCAGCATCTGCGCCGAGCCAGGCGACAGCGGCGGCCCGCTCTACGCCGGCGACAAGGTCGTCGGCATCCTCTCCGGCGGCACCGGTAACTGCACCTCGGGAGGGAGCACCTACTACCAGCCGATCCAGGAAGTACTGAGCGCCTACGGGCTGTCCGTCTACTGACGGGAGCAGGCACGCCGACTATTGACGGGTGCGGGCCTGCCGACTGCCGACTGTCGACTGCCGACTGTCGACTGGCCCGGTCCTGCCGGTTGTTTACTTCGCCGCAACCCATCATTGGATCCAAATATCTATGGTATGGATCCTTGCGGACTGGCGGAGAGGCCCGGATCGAGCATGACACGACACGGTGTGCGGCGGATCGTGCCGCTGCTGCTCGGCTGGGAGGAACTCCCCAAGTCGGTCTCGGTGTACGGCGCCCCGTACGAGGAGCGGCTGCGCGAACCCGTACCCGCGGTGCTGCTGGAGTGCGACGGCGGCTGGCTGCTGCTCGACACCGGCTTCAACACGGCCCTGATCCGGGACCCCGCACTCCGGCGCCGCTTCTACGCCTCCCCCAACTACCGTCCGATCCTGCCCGGCCCCGGTGAACCGCTGGAGGAGGCGCTGGACGCGGCCGGCATCGCGATGGACGCGATCCATGCGGTGGCCGTCAGTCATCTGCACGCCGACCACGCGGGCGGGCTGAAGCACTTCGCGGGCCGGGTGCCGGTGCACGTACAACAGGCCGAGCTGGCCTACGGGTTGTCGGGGCGGCCGGAGGTGGAGCGGCACTCGATCTTCCGGGTCGACTTCGACGATCCCCGCATCGACTGGCGGCAGGCCGACGGCGATGTCGAGATCGCCCCCGGGGTGACCGCCGTACTGACCGCCGGGCACACGCCCGGCCACCAGAGCTTCGTGGTGGACCTCGCGGACGGCGGAGGGCTCGTGTTCGCCTTCGACGCCGCCGACCTCACCGAGAACATCAAGCACGAACTGCCGATCGGCGCCTCCATCGGGGTCGATCCGGAGCAGACGGTGGAGCCGATCCGCCGGCTCAAGCGCATCGCCGCCGAGCGCGGCTACGAGCTCGTCCCCGGCCATGACCCCGTCGTCTGGCCGGAGTTGATGCGGCGCCGGTTCACACCCCTTTAACTTCCGGGACACGAGGAGGATTTCGTGACCCCCGAAGCTCATATTGGATCCAATCCAGCACACATTAGATCCAGTTTCCGAGGATCGGTGCCCAAGGAGGCCCATATGCCGGACCGTTCACATGGATCGCTCTCGCCCGGCTCCACCACTCCGGAGGTCTCGCGCCGCACCATGCTCAGGGGTGCGGGGCTCCTTGGCGTGGGTGTCGGCTTCGGGCTGCCCGCCCTGTTGAGCGCCTGCGGTGCGGCGGCCGACGATGCCGAGGGCAGCGGCAAGGGCGGGACGCTGACCCTGGCCATCGACGCGACGAGCGCCGTCAACGACCCGGCTTTCTACACCTCGTTGGGCGACTGGATGGCCGTCGACTGCATCTGCCGCGGCCTGAGTTTCATCTCCTTCGAGACCAACGAGCCCACGCCCGACCTGGCCAAGAGCTGGAAGATCTCCGACGACCAGCTGACGTACGCCTTCACCCTGCGCGAGGGGGTCAAGTTCCACGACGGCACCACCCTGACCTCCGCCGACGTACTGGCCAGCCTGGGCCGGCAGTTCGACGAGAACGACAAGACCCTCCCCAAGGGCGGCACCCGGCCGCTGGCGAGCCTCGGCACCAACGTCGCCTCGCTGACCGCCGAGGACGACCTCACCGTGAAGATGGTCCTCAAGCAGCCCGACCGGACGGTGCTCGGCCGGCTGTCCGACATCGGCGGCCGGATCATCTCCAAGGCCGCCCTGGAGAAGTACGGCGCCGACATCGGCAAGCACCTCGTCGGCACCGGCCCCTTCGCCTTCTCCTCCGCCACCTCCGGCCAAGCGATCACCCTGGAGGCCTTCGACGGCTTCCGGCTCGGCAGACCGCCCATCGACCGCCTGGTGCTGCGCCAGGTCCAGGATCCGTCGGCCATCGTCAGCTCGCTGCTCAGCGGCGATGTGTCGGCGACCCAGTTCACGCCGTACTCGGCGGCCGACCAACTGCGCGGCGACGACTCGGTCACCGTCTACGACACCCCGCACAGCGCCGACGCGATCATGATGATCGACGCCCGGCGCATCCCCGAGATCAAGGTGCGCAAGGCGATCAATCTCGCCGTCGACCGCAAGGCCATCCTCAGCCAGGCGTTCTTCGGCATGGGCAGCGAGCCGAAGGGCTACACGATCCCGCCCGCCCAGAACGGCTACGACACCGCCCTCGCCGACCTGAGCACCCAGAACGTCGCCCAGGCGAAGCGGCTGGTCACCGAGGCCGGTGCCGGGGGCCGCACGATCCGGATCATGGCGGCCAGCGACTCCTGGCATCCGAAGGCCGCCCAGATCATCGCCCAGAACCTCACCGACGTCGGCTTCAAGGTCGAGACCACCTCCGTCGACCCGGCGACCTACTTCGGCCGCCTCCTCGACCCGGACGACGAGTACCACGACCTGATGATCTGGGAACGCAACACCTACGTCCCCGACGCCAACGACATGGTCGGCGCGATGGCCAGCCCCACCGGCATCTACGGCTCCAAGATCACCGGCATGGACACCCTCGACGGCGTCGACTCCCTCGCCGACGACCTGTTCGCCGCCAAGAACCTCCCCGACGGCAAGCAGCGCACCGCCGCCTACACGAAGATCCAGCGGCGCTGGGCGGAGGAGTACATGGTCCTGTCGATGCTGGCCTGCTTCACCAACCTCGTCGTCAGCGGCTCGCAGGTGAAGGACATGAACACCAGCGCCCTTGCCAACCACCGGTGTTACATGGAGAAAGCGAGTGTCTGACGCGGCGGCCACGGTCACGGTCACGCGCGGGCCGTCCGTCATCGCCGCCGCCCTGCGCCGCCGTCGGCTGGCCCGGTCCTGGCCAGCCGTCCTGTCGTGGCTGGTCCTGGCCGCCGTACTCCTCGTCGCCGCCGTCGGCCCGCTCCTCGTCCAGGCCGACCCCCTGCGCCAGACCCCGTCCGCGCTCCTGCCGTTCGGCTCCGCGGGGCATCCGCTCGGCACGGACGACCTGGGCCGCGACGAGCTGGCCCGGCTGGTGCACGGGGCACGCCCGCTGCTGCTGGTGTCGTTCGCGGCGACCGCGCTGGCCGCCGTTGCGGGCACGGTGATCGGGCTCGTCGCCGGGTACGCGGGTGGTGTCGTCGAACAGGCCCTGATGCGCCTGGTGGACCTCGCCCTCTCCTTCCCGTCCATCCTTCTCGTCATCCTGCTGGTGGCGGCGGCCGGGCCGGGCACGGTCAGCCTGATCGTCGGCATCGGCGTCTCGCTCGCGCCCGGACTGGCCAGGCTGGCCCGCGCGTTGACGGCCCGCGAAGCCGCCCGCGACTACGTCGTCGCCTGCCGCCTCGGCGGCACCGGCACCCCGCGCATCCTCGTACGGGAACTGCTGCCGAACATCGCGGGCCCGATGCTCGCCCAGGTCGTCATGACGCTGTCGGTCGCGGCGGGCTTCGCCGCCGGGCTGTCGTACATCGGCCTGGGCATCCAACCGCCGCAGCCCGACTGGGGATACATGGTCCAGGCGGGACAGGAGTTCCTGTACTCCGCGCCACGGCTGGTCGTCCTCCCGGCGACGCTGACCCTGCTGTTCGTCGTCGCGTGCAACTTCGTGGGCGACGACCTGCGCGACGCCCTCGATCCCCGGGGGACGGCATGAGCGCGTCCACGCCTTCTCTCGCTCTTCGCGCGCACCTGCCCAAGTGGGCTTCCGGGACCGCCCTGTTGGTCGTACGACGACTGGCGGTCATCCCCGTCGTCCTGTTCGCGTTGGCCACCCTGGTGTTCCTCGCGATACGTCTGCTGCCCGGCTCGCCCGCGACCTCGCTCTCGGCGGGCCGGGGCGACATGTCCGCGGTCGAGGTGTCGGCGAACGAGGAGCGCGTCACCAAGGCGCTCGGCCTCGACCAGCCGCTGCTCACGCAGTACGGCCATTTCCTCAACGACTTGGTGCATCTGCGCCTGGGCACCTCCTTCTTCGGGTCCAACAGCGTCCTCGGGCTGCTCGGGGACGCCCTCCCGGCGACGATCGAACTGACCCTCGCCGCGATGACGATCGCGGTCGTGCTCGGTGTCGTCACCGGCGTGATCGCCGCGCTGCGCAAGGGCAGTTGGGTCGACACCTCGACACGGGTCGTGGCCACGGTGAGCTTCTCGCTGCCCTGGTTCGCGCTCGGTGTGCTCGGCATCGTCGTGTTCGGCGTGTGGCTGCGCTGGCTGCCGGTCCTGGGCCGCATGCCCAGCTCGCTCGACTACAACCCGACGACCAACTTCGTCCTCCTGGACGCGATCCTCCAGAACCGCCCCGAGCTGGTGTGGCCGTGGATCCAGCATCTGATCCTGCCCGCCGTGACGCTCGCTCTGTCGATGGCCGGGTTCATCACCCGCATCGTGCGCGCCTCGGTCCTGGAGGTGCTCGACGACGACTTCGTGCGCACGGCCCGGATGAAGGGCCTCGGCGAGGGCGTGGTCGTCCGCCGCCATGTGCTGCGCAACGCCTGGCTGCCCATCGTGACGGTCCTGGGCCTCCAGTTCGGCTCGCTGCTGGGCGGTTCGGTGATCACCGAGACGGTCTTCTCGTACGCCGGTGTCGGCCGCCTCCTCGTCCAGGGCGTCCTGCAGCGCGACTACCCCGTCGTGCAGGGCGCCGCGCTAGCCATCGCCCTCCTCTTCACCCTCGTCAACCACGCGGTGGACCTGCTCTACACGGTCCTCGATCCCCGCATACGGAAAGGATGAGCCGCATGGACATCGTGCTGGTCCACGGCGCCGGCGGACGGCCCACGACCTGGTCGGCGGTGGAGCCCCTGCTCACCGCCCTCGGCCACCGGCTGTTCACCGTCACCAATCCGATGACCTCGCTCTCCGACGACGTCGCAAACACCTCCGCCGTGCTGACGGAGACCTGGGGCCCCGTACTGCTCGTCGGGCACTCCTACGGCGGCGCGGTCATCAGCAACGTCGGCCGCGATCCACGGGTCAAGGGGCTCGTCTACATCTGCGCGTTCGGGCCCGACGAGGGCGAGACCGTCAACGAGATCGTCGAGCGGTACGAGGACGCCGAGATCTCCAAGTACATGCGACGCGGCCCGAACGGCGAGTGGAAGTCGGAGACGAGTCCCGAGTTCTGGGCCGAGATCGGTCCCGACCTCTCCCCCGAGCAGCGGGTCATCGTCGAGGCGGAGGGGCGCAAGGCGGAGAACGCAATCTTCAGGCAGCCGACCGGCGTCCCCGCCTGGCGCACCCTGCCCAGCTGGTACATGGTCGCCGACGACGACCGCACCCTGCGCCCCGAGATCCAGCGGGACATGGCCGAGCGGATGAAGGCCACGGTCGAGCACGTACCCGGCAGCCACTACACGACCCTCGTGTGGCCGCAACGCGTCGCCGACCTGATCCACACGGCCGCACTGGCCGTCGGCACCGCCTCATGACGGCCGCACTCGAACACACCCTGGACCAGGCCGTGTCGGAGCCGGTACTCGAAATCCGCGACCTGCGTGTGCAGTTCGACGTGCCCGGAGGCCGCCTTCCGGCCGTGGACGGCGTCGACCTGATCCTCCGCCAGGGCGAAGTCCTGGCCCTGGTGGGCGAGTCGGGGTCCGGCAAGTCCGCCCTGTCGATGAGCCTGGTCGGCCTGAACCGGGGCCCGCGCACCCACATCACCGGCGAGGTGTCCTTCGGCGGCCGTGACCTGGTCACCGCCTCGGAGCGGGAACTGCGGGCGGTCCGGGGCAAGGAGATCGCCGTCGTCTTCCAGGACGCGCTCGCCGCGCTCAATCCCCTGCACCGGGCGGGCGCCCAGGTCTCCGAGATGATCCGCGCCCACCGTGACGTACCGCGCGCGCAGGCCAGGGACCGCGCGGTGGAGCTGCTCGGCGAGGTCGGCATCGCGGGACCGGACCGCGCGGCACGCTCCTACCCGCACCAACTCTCCGGCGGCATGCGCCAACGCGTGATGATCGCCATGGGCCTCGCGAACGACCCGGCCGTACTGATCGCCGACGAGCCCACGACCGCCCTGGACGTCACCATCCAGGCCCAGGTCCTGACGGTCCTCAAGCGGGTACAGCGCGACCACGGCACCTCGGTGCTGCTGATCACCCACGACCTGGGCGTCGTGGCCGAGGTCGCCGACCGGGTGGCCGTGATGTACGCGGGCCGGATCGTGGAGCAGGGGCTGCGGGACGAAGTGCTGTTCAACCCACAACACCCTTACACCATGGGGTTGTTGGGCTCCGTTCCGCCGATCGACGGTCCGGTGCTACGGCGGCTGCCCGCGATCTCCGGGAGCCCGCTGACCGGGGTGGAGCGGCCGTCCGGCTGTGCCTTCGCGCCCCGGTGCGCGTTCGTGCACGACGCCTGCGCCGAGCGTCCGGAACTGCGGCGGCGGCACGGTGGGGAGGGGCATGTGGACGCCTGCGTACTGCCCGGCGCGGAGCGCGCTGAGGCCCGTACCAAGGGTGGCGCCGAATGAGCGCCCCGCTCGTCTCCGCCCGCCAGCTGCGGGTCGAGTACCCGGGAAGGGCCGGGGGCCGGGTCAGGGCGCTGCGGGACGTCGACCTCGACATCCTCCAGGGTGAGACGCTCGGTCTGGTCGGTGAGTCGGGGTGCGGCAAGTCGACGCTCGGCCGGGCGCTGCTGCGGGTGATCGAACCCTCGGCGGGCCGGATCGAGTTCGCCGGCTCCGACCTCACCCAGATGCGGGGGCGTCAACTGCGGCGTACCCGGGCCGAGTTGCAGATGGTCTTCCAGGACCCGTTCGGTTCGCTCAACCCGCGCCGCAAGGTGGCCGACATCGTCGCCGAGCCGCTGCTGCGGGCGCGTGGAGCGACCCGTGGAGAGGCCGCGCGGGCGGTGGCCGAACTCCTCGATCTGGTCGGTCTGGGCGCGGAGGCCGGGGCGCGCAGGCCGCACGAGTTCTCCGGCGGGCAGCGTCAACGTATCGGCATCGCACGGGCGTTGGCCTCCTCTCCGCAGTTCGTGGTGGCCGACGAGGCGGTGTCGGCGCTGGACGTGTCGATCCAGGCGCAGGTGCTGAACCTGCTGTCGGACCTCGTCCGCGACCGGGGTCTGACGATGCTGTTCATCTCGCACGACCTGGGCGTCGTACGGCACATCGCCGACCGCATCGCCGTCATGTACCTGGGACAGATCATCGAGATCTCCTCCCGGGACGCCTTCTTCACCGGCCCCGCGCACCCGTACAGCCGGGCCCTGCTGTCCTCCGTACCGGCGCTGCGGCGGCCCGGCGGAGATCCGGCGCGCGAACGGGAGGTGCTGGAGGGCGAGTTGCCCGACCCGGCGAATCCGCCGGACGGCTGTCTGTTCCGGACGCGGTGTCCCATCGCCGCCCCCGAGTGCTGTACGCGCATGCCCGAGCTGCGGGAGATCGCGCCGGGGAGAAGCGTCCGCTGTCATCTGCCCCTGATCTCCGGCGGCCTCGAAGCAGGCGGCTCCGCGAGCCCAGCGATTAAGGACGTAACGCTTTGATCATCGACGCCTACAACACGACGCAGGACGTCCGGGGCCGTTCGGACTACCTCACCGGCGCGCGAAAGGGCCAGGCCCCGCCGCCGTACACGCCCTTCGATCCCCGGCGCATCCTCGACCGGATGGACGCCGCCGGGGTGGACATGGCGATGGTGTGCTCGCTGGCCCAGCGGATCGAGAACGACTTCATCTCTTCCCTGGTCACCGCGCACCCGGACCGCTTCTTCGGCTTCGGGCAGGTGCTGCCGCAAGCCGACGACGCGATCGAGGAGATCGACCGGATGGCCGACGCGGGCCTCGTCGGCCTGAAGCTGCATCCGAGCCTGCACGGCTACCACGTCGCCGACCACGGTCTGCTGGACCCGGTGTTCGAGGCGTGCGCCCGGCGCGGGCTGCTGGTGATCGTCAACGCGCTCGACGACGCTTTCTGCGCGCCGTTCGCGATCGAGGAGATCGCCCGCGACCACCCTCAAGTGCCCACGATCATCGCCCACATGGGCGCCGTGTGGAACGTACCGGAGGCCATCATCGTGGCCGAGCGTCAGCCGCACGTGTACCTGGAGACCTCCGCGACCCTGCTGAGCGACGTGCGGCGGGCGTACGCCCGCCTGGGCCCGGAGAAGATCCTGATGGGCAGCGAGTGGCCCGGTTCCGACTTCGACCTGGAGCGGATGAAGATCGCGAAGGCGATCGAGGACGAGAAGGACCGGGCGCTGGTCGAGGGCGGGAACATGGCCCGCCTGCTGGGTCTGCCGGTATGAGCGCGGCGGGCAGCATCGCGTCCGTGGCCGCGCCGCCGTCGATGAGCGCAGACGACGCCGAACTCCTCGCCATCGCACAGGAGTTGCTGGCCCGTGTGTGGCAGCACGGCCGGCACGAGGTGGCGACCGCGCTGCGGACCGCAGACGGCCGGATCCATACCGGCGTGCACATGGAGGGTTCCTGTCGGCGCAGTTCGGTGTGTGCCGAGGGAGTGGCCATGGGGGCCGCGCGGGGCGCGCTGCCGGGCGGGGCTCCGCTGGGCATCACGGCCGTGGTGTCGGTGCAGATCAAGCCGGCGGGCCGGTTCCGGATCATCGCGCCGTGCGGGGTGTGCCGGGAGCTGATCAGCGACTACTGCCCGGACGCCACCGTGTGGGTCACCACGGTCGACGGCGACGAGCCGGTCCCGCTGCGCGCCCTGGATCTGCTGCCCGAGAAGAGCCGGCGCCAGTGGTGAGCAACACGATCGCGACGACTTTGAGGAGAGAGATGTCCGCCATCATCACCGGTCCGTCCGGACGGACCGTCCCCACGGAACTGGACGTCCCGGAACTCGCCGCCCAACTCGGCGGCACCGGCGCCCCTTTGCTGTGGGAGGAGCTGACCTGGCCGGAGGCCGGGACCACGGCCGCCGCGCAGGACGCCGTCATCATCCCCGTGGGCGCCACCGAACAGCACGGCCCGCACCTCCCCCTCGCCGTGGACACCCGGATCTGCGAGGCGGTCGCCCTCGGGGTGTCCGCCCTGACGGGGGTCCCCGTCCTGCCGCCCCTGAGCTTCGGGGTGTCCGCGTCCCACGGTGACTTCGCCGGGACGGTGGCGCTGCGCCCCGAGACCATGATCGCCGTGATCGAGGACGTCATCGACTCGCTGTACGCCTCCGGGGTACGGCAGTTCGTGCTGCTGAACGGGCACATCTGGAACAACGGGGCGCTCGATGTCTCGGCAGAGAAACTGAGGGTCCGTCACCGAGACGCGCGGGTACGGGCGTTGGGGTACGTGACGATGTACCCCGGCCCGGAGGTCGACGGGCACGTCACCTACGGCCGGGCGCTGATGCACGCCAACTTCTTCGAGACGTCGGTCATGCTGCACCTGGCGCCGGAGCTGGTGCGGATGGACCGGGCGACCTCCCATGTCGACGTCGACTCCTTCTGGGACTACCGCATGGACCAGGTCAGCGAGACGGGCGTGTGGGGCAGGGACGTGACCGACGCCGACGCCAAGCACGGGGCGGCGGAGTTCGACCGCTGCGTCCTGACCACCGCCCGGGCCGTGTCGGCGGCGGTGCGAGAGCCGTGGCCCGACCCGGCCCACCGGCCCGGCGGACGTACGTGAGCCGTACGTGACCCGGACGCCGTACGCGCCCGTACGTGCCCCTGCGTGACCCCTTGCCCCAGAAGGAGCACACCTTGGACCCCAGCACCACCCTCCCCCACCTGCCGGACTGCGAGCCCATGCTCATCGGCGGCGACTGGACCACGGGGACCTCGCCGCAGCGGATCCCGGTGCTCGACCCCGCCACCCGCGAACAGCTCACCGCCATCGCGCAGGCGGGCCCCGCAGAGGTGTCCGCCGCGGTCGCCGCCGCGGTCGCCGCACACCGCGACCGGCGCTGGCGCGGACTGCCGCCCCGGCAACGCCGTGACGTGCTGCTGCGCCTCGCCGACCTGGTGGAGCGCGACGCCGAGCAGCTCGCGGTGCTGGACACGCTCGACAACGGCAAGGCCATCGAGCGCGCCCGTGGCGACGTGGACCTCGGCCTCCAGGCCATCCGGCACTTCGCCGGCGCCCCGGCCCGGCTGACCGGCACCGTGCACGCGGCGGGGCCCGACCGGCACGTCTACAGCGTGCGCGAGCCGGTCGGCGTGGTCGCTGCCGTGCTGCCGTGGAACTTCCCCTTCATGATCGCCGCCTGGAAGATCGCCCCGGCGCTGGCGGCGGGCTGCACGGTCGTGGTCAAGCCGGCCGAGCAGACCCCGCTCACCGCGCTGCGACTGGCCGCGCTCTGTCTGGAGGCGGGCGTCCCCGAGGGCGTGGTCAACGTGGTGACGGGTGACGGCCGTACAGGGGCGGAGCTGGTCGCCCACCCGGATGTCGCCAAGGTGTCCTTCACCGGGTCCACCGAGGTCGGGCGGCTGATCATGGCGGCCGCCGCGCCGACGGTGAAGCGGCTCACCCTCGAACTCGGCGGCAAGTCGCCCAACATCGTGTTCGCCGACGCCGATCTGGAGGCCGCCGTACCGGCCGCCGTCCGTGCGGTGTTCGGGCACTCCGGACAGATGTGCACCGCCGGGAGCCGGCTCCTGGTCGAGCGCACGGTCGTCAAGGAGTTCCTCGACCTGCTGGTGCCCGCCGTGGAGGCCCTGCGGATCGGGCCGGGCCTGGCGGGCGGGATCAACATCGGTCCGCTGGTGTCGCAGGAGCAGTACGACCGTGTCACTAGCTATGTCGAACTCGGCCGCGCGGAGGGCGCGGAGGTGGCCGTGGGCGGGGAACCGATACCGGGGCCGGGCTGGTTCGTGCGGCCGACCGTGTTCACGGGTGTCACGCCCGACATGCGGATCGCCCGGGAGGAGATCTTCGGCCCGGTCGCCACGGTCATGCCCTTCGACACCGAGGAGGAGGCGATCGCGCTCGCCAACGACAGCGACTACGGGCTCGCCGCGGGCGTGTGGACCGGCAGTCTCCAGCGCGCCCACCGCACCGCCGCCGCGCTGGAGGCGGGCACCGTGTGGGTCAACACGTACAACGAGTTCGATCCCGCCGTGGCCTTCGGCGGGATGAAGCAGTCCGGCCTCGGCAGGGACCTCGGCGACGCCGCAGTCGACGGGTTCACCGAGCTCAAGAGCATCACGATCGCCCTGTGAGCGCCCCCGTGACGACCGGCACCACGGCCGCGTCCTCGTCCCCGGCCACCCGCGGACCGGACGTCGCGGCCGAGCGCGCCCGGACACCCGGCTCCGCCACCGGCCACCACTTCAACGCGGCCGGCGCGGCCCTGCTCGCCGATGGCACCGTCGACGCGGTCATCGACCACCTGCGCGCCGAGAGCCTGTCCGGCGGATACGAGGCCGCCAAACACGCGGCCCCCGCTCTGGACGCCGTCTACGCACGCACCGCCCGCCTCCTCGGCGTCGGCCCGGACGAGGTCGCCCTCGTCGAGAGCGCGACGGCGGGCTGGCAGCGCGCGGTGTCGGCACTGCGGCTACGCCCCGGCGACCGCGTCCTCGCCGCCCGCTCCAGCTACGTCAGTTGCGCCCTGCACCTGCTGGCGGCCGAGCGCGACCTGGGCGTTCGCGTCGAGCTGCTGCCCAACGCCTCTGACGGGGCAGTGGACTTGGCGGCGCTGGAGGCGGCACTGCGCGCGGGTCCCGCAGCACTGGTCACCGCGGCGCATGTCCCAACTTCCTCAGGTCTGGTCGAACCCGCCGCCGAAATCGGCGCGTTGGCGAGAGCACACGGGGTGCCCTTCCTGCTCGACGCCACGCAGTCGCTCGGCCAACTGCCCGTCGACATGGGCGCCATCGGCTGCGACCTCCTCATCGGAACCGGCCGCAAGTTCCTGCGCGCCCCGCGCGGCACGGGCCTGCTCGCGGTCCGCCGCCCGCTCCTCGAACGGCTCTCCCCCGAGGCCCCCGACGTCCGGGGCGCGCACTGGACCGCCGAGCGGAGCTGGGAACTGGTCCCGGACGCCAAGCGGTTCGAGCTGTGGGAGGCCGCGCACGCCCTGCGCCTCGGCCTGGGCGCCGCACTGGCCGCCCTCGACTCCCTGGGCGTGGACGTCGTCGCCGGACACCTGGCGAGGCTCGCCACAGGTCTGCGGGAGCGGCTCGCGGAACTGCCCGGCGTGCACATCACCGACCCACCGGCCGCCGGCGGCGCCATCGTCACCTTCGTGGTCGACGGCCTGGACGCCTCCGACGTACAGCGCGAACTCGCCGAACGCCGGGTCCATCTCATCGCGGTGCCCGCCGGGCACGGGCGCTGGGACATGGATCCCCGGGGGCTGACCAAGGTGGTCCGGGCGTCGGTGCACGTCTACAACGACCAGTCCGACCTGGACGCCCTGGTGGAGGCGGTGCGGGAGATCGTACGGGGGCAAGGGGCGGACGTACGGGCAGCCGGGCGAAGGAGGGCTGCCGAGGCATCGGCACTGGAGACGGACGTACGGGATCACCGAAGGGCGGTTTCGAAGGTGCCGGCGCCCCATGCCACCACCGCCCCCGCACCCCGTGCGGCCCTCCGCTGCCACGACGCGATCGTCGTCGGTCTCGGCGTCCACGGCAGCGCCGCCCTGCACCGGCTGGCCGCACGTGGACTCGACGTCCTCGGCCTGGAGCAGTTCGCCTCGGCCCACGAGCTGGGTTCCTCGCACGGTGCGACCCGGATGATCCGGCGCGCCTACCCCCACCCCGACTGGGACGACCTGGTGGACACCGCCTACAGGGCCTGGGCAGATCTGGAGGAGGCCGCGAAGACGCAACTCCTCGACAACACCGGGGGTTTGTACGCGGCGCCGCTGGACCGGCCCGATCCGCTGCGCGGCCCCGGCTGTCGGCAGGTGGACCCGGAGGAGGCGGCACGGATCTTCCCGGGGCTCCGACTACCCGCCGGATACGGCGCGGTGTACGACCCGAGGGCCGGAATCATCGACGCAGCGGAGACGCTACGGGCCCAACTCGCCCTGGCCGAACGGTCGGGCGCGGACGTGCTGGACCGTACGCCGGTCCTCGGCTGGGAGCCGGACGGCGACGAGGTCGTCGTACGCACCGCCGACAGCCGCGAACTGCGCACGCGCCGCCTGGTGCTCTGCACGGGACCCTGGACGGCAACCCAAGTCCCCTACCTCGCACCACATCTGACCGTCACTCGGATCGTGAGCGCCTACTTCGCGGCCGACCCCGAGGGCCCGCTGGGCAGATCCGGTCTGGGGAGCTTCTCGGTGGATCTGCCGCAGGGCCTGCTGTACGGGTTCCCCGCCGCCGATGGCCGTGGCCTGAAGGCGGGGCTGGACAGCGGACCGGCCTGGGATCCGGACGCACCCCGCCCTCCGGCGAGCGCGGACGAACTCGCCCTGCTCGCCGAGGCGGTGGCGCAGGTACTGCCCGGCGCCGGACCGGTGACCGAGAGTCTGACGTGCCTCTACACGATGACGGCGGACCGTCGTTTCCTCGTCGGCGAAGTGCCGGGTGTGCCGCAGGTGTTGGTGGCGTCGGCCTGCTCGGGTCACGGGTTCAAGTTCGGGCCGGCGATCGGCGAGGCGCTGGCCGATCTGGTGTGCGGGACCGCTCGCCCGGACCTTGAATTCCTCTCGCCCGCACGGCTGTTGACGGGTGGGGCCCGATGACAGGCCCCACGGCTGTCTCAGCCGTGGAACACGGTCTGGGAACGGCGCTCGTACCAGGCCGTCAGATGCTCGCCCGAGCTGACGATGTGGTCGCGCATGGCGTCGTCCGCACGGTCGGGGTCGCGGGCGGTCAGGGCTTCGATGATCGCCTCGTGCTGGCGGATGTTCTCCTGCCGGTGGCGTTCGTCGCCGGCGAGGGCGAGCGAGGAGACGTTGCGCGGGAAGCTCTCGTTTATGCGGTCGATCATGCGGCTCAGCCAGGGGTTGTCGGCCGCCACGCAGACGACGGTGTGGAAGCAGTCGTTGGCGGCGGTGGTGGCGGGGCTGCCACCGGCCTCGCGCTCCGCCGCGTCTCTCAGGACGGCGTTGTGCTCGCGCAGTTCGGCGAGCTGGCGCTCGGTGATGCGGGTGGCTGCACGCCGGGCGGCCAGGCCCTCCAGCTCGGCGCGCACCTCGTACGCCTGGCGCACCTCCCAGGGCGCGGGCACCCGGACCACCGCGCCACGGTGGGGCTGCATCTCGATCAGGCCGCCGTTCTGCAGCTGGCGCAGCGCCTCGCGCACAGGAGTGCGGCTGACCCCGAACTCGGCGGCCAGTGCCGCCTGGCGCAGCGGTTTGCCGATCGCCAGTTCGCCGTTCATGATCCGCGCGCGGATGCGGGCCGCGATGTCGTCGACGAGGGGGCCCTCGTCTGTGTGGGGCGTCATCGGAGTCGGTCAAGCCCTTCTCGGGGTCGGTCGGAGGGTGCGCGGTGGTGGAGCAGTTTCCCATGCACCCGAGGGCATCCACTGCCATCGCTTATTGGATCCACTTCCATGATATCCGCATCCAATAGGAGCACAGCATGAGCATGATCCTGGATTTCGCCAAGGCCATCGACGTGTCCGTCCCCATCCACCCCGGAATGCTGCACTGGGGCCGCCGTCCCGAGATGGAGATCGTGGAGTCCCGCACCGCCGGTGACCCGTCCAACGTGAGCCGCTGGCGCATAGGCGCCCACACCGGCACCCACATCGACGCGCCCGCCCACTTCATCGACGGCGGAAAGACCGTCGACCAGCTCGACCTCTCCGCGCTCAACGGCACCGCGCGGGTCCTCGACCTGACCCATGTGAAGGAGCAGATCACCGCCGCCGACCTGGACGCGGCCGGCCTCGGAGACGAGGAACGGGTGCTGCTGCGCACCAGCAACTCGGAGGGCGTGCTGCGCAGCCCGTGGAAGGCGAGGGAGTGGGTCGGCCTGGCCCCGGACGGCGCGGAACGCCTCATAGAAGCCGGGGTGCGCACGGCAGGCATCGACTACCTGAGCATCGAGGCCGTCGCCTACACCACCCACTGGGAGACCCACCAACTCCTGTGCTCCGCCGAGGTGTTGATCCTCGAAGTGGTCGACCTGCTGCACACCCCGGCGGGCGTCTACGACATGCTCTCGCTCCCCCTGCCCCTGCAGGGCGCCGAGGCAGCCCCGTCGCGGACGGTGCTCTTGCCGAGGGACGACACGTGAGCGCCGGTTCCCGGCTGATCCTCGCCGCACCGCACCCGGCGGCGCTCTCGGCCGCCTGCCGAGCCGCGGAGCGCGGCGGCAACGCGGTGGACGCAGCGCTGGCCGCTGCCGCCGCGCTCACCGTCGTCTACCCCCACCAGTGCTCCCTGGGCGGCGACTTGATCGCCCTCGTCCACTCCCCCGACGGAACCGTGCGCGCGATCATCTCCGCCGGAGCCGCAGCACAGAACGTGGACGTCGAGGCCCTGCGCGCCGCGGACCGACGGATGCCCGCGCAGGGTCCACAGACGGTGACCGTCCCCGGCGTCGTGGCCGGCTGGGCGGCCCTCGCCGAGTCCTACGGCACACCGGGCGCCCTCGCAGCCGCGCTGCGGGACGCGGCCGAACTGGCGGAGAACGGCGCCACGGTGTCGCCGGGCCTGGCACGCGCGATAGGCGAACGCGCCGAGCAGATCGCCGCCGACCCCGGACTCACCACCCTGCTGACCGCCCCCGACGGGACCCCGCTCACCGAGGGCGCCCCACTCCCCCAGCCACAACTGGCCGCCGTACTACGAAACTTGGCCGACGACCCCTGGTCCTTCTACCGGGGACCGGTGGCCGAGTCCCTCGCGGAGGGCCTGCGCCGGGCGGGCAGCCCCCTGACGGCGGCCGACCTGGCGGCCCACCGCCCGGAGACCGTCGAGCCGCTGACACTGGACACGGCCGACACCCGCTGGTGGACGGCTCCCCCACCGAGCCAGGGGGCAACGCTGCTGGCGGTGCTGGGAACTGGTGAACTCCGGTGTGGTGAAGCGCCCCAAAAGGGGCGCGGGGAACTGCGCGACCAGCCCCCACCGGCCCGCAGTGAACAAGCCACCTACCCAGCGGAACACTTGGCGCCCCTCTGCCAAGACGCCTCGGCAGCACGCGACCGCCTCCTGGGCGACCCACGCGGTACGCAGCCGGACCTCAACGGATTGCTACGGCCCGCGCCACTCAACGGCGCACAGCCACCGAAGCCCCCCTCCCGCCCGGCCGGCGACACCGTAGCCATCACGGCAGTAGACGACTCCGGCCTAGCAATCTCCCTCATCCAGAGCGTCTACCAGACCTTCGGCTCCGGCATCTGCGACCCCACCACCGGCATCGTCCTCCACAACCGCGGCTCGGCCTTCAGCCTGGACCCCGACCACCCCGCACTCATCGGCCCCGGCCTACGCCCCCCGCACACCCTGTGCCCGGTACTCGGCCGCTCAGCCGACCTCCTACTGGCCGCCGGGTGCCAAGGCGGCAGGGCCCAACCGCAGATCCTCGCCCAGACCGCGCCCGCCCTGATGAACCCCGACGCCGATCCGGCCAGCGTCCTGGACCGCCCGCGCTGGGTGGTCGGCGCCCGCGACATAGGCCACGAGTCCCAGACCCTGCTGGCCGAGCCCGGTTCCGTCCCCGCCACCACGACCACCCTCCCGTCGGGCGTGCCGGTCGTCGTCACGCCCGGCCGCACCGACCTGGCCGGCCACACCCAGGCCGTACGACTGACCGCCGACGGCCGCCTCGACGGCGCCGCCGATCCACGCGCCGACGGCGGCACCGTGCTGTGCGGCGGCCCGGCCGTCCCCGTCCCGGAAGGAACCCCCGCATGAGCACACTCGCCCCCGAACCCGTACCGGCGACCGACGCACCACACCCGCTGGACCCGCTGTCCGTCACCGAACTGGCCGCCGTGGTCACGGTGTTGAAGGCGGATACCCGGATCACCGAGGACGCGCGCTTCTGGGGCGTGGCCCTGGACGAGGACCACGCCCGCCGCGCCGTCCCGGGCGATCCGAGACGGGCCCGCGCAGTCGTGATCTGCCCCTCCGCGCACATCGCCTACGAGGTCGCCCTCGAACTCGGCGACAAGCCCCAGAGCACCGCCTGGCGGAAGTTGGACGTACGCAGCCCCGGCTGCTCCTCCGAGGAGGCCCGCCAGGCCGCCGCCATGTGCCGGGCCGACCCGCGCTTCAGGGAGGCGCTCGCCCTGCGCGGCATCCACGACGTGTCGCTGGTCATGGTGGACCCGGAGTCGATCGGCGGCTTCGAACCGCCCGAGTACCCGGGGCGCCGGCTGACCTGGGGCAGCGTCTGGCACCGCACGTCCGAGGACGACAACGGCTATGCGCGCCCGGTCCAGGGCGTGGTGCCGATCATCGACATGGAGTCGATGGAGATCCTGCACATCGAGGACCACGGCATCGTCCCGCTGTCGGAGGAGTCCGGGACATTCGGCGCGGGCGTCGTAGCAGAGCGAACAGGCCTCAAGTCACTGGAAGTTGTCCAGCCAGACGGACCCAGCTTCACCGTCACCGGTCAACGGCTCGCCTGGCAGGGCTGGTCGGTGCGCGTCGGCTTCAGCCACCGCGAGGGCCTGGTCCTGCACGACCTGACCTTCGACGCGGCCGGAAAGGGCCCGCGACAGGTGATCCGGCGTGCGGCGGTCAACGAGATGTACGTCCCCTACTTCGACACCGCCTCCACCCAGTACCGCAAGAACTTCTTCGACTGGGGCGAGTACGGCGCGGGCCCGCTCACCAACTCCCTTGCCCTGGGCTGCGACTGCCTCGGTGTCATTCAGTACTTCGACGCGGCGGTGCTCGGCGGCGACGGTGTCCCCCGGCTCATCCCCAACGCCGTCTGCGTGCACGAGGAGGACGACGGCATCCTCTGGAAGCACCACGACGGCCGCACCGGCCGCACGGAGGTCCGCCGTTCCCGCCGTCTGATCATCTCGGCGTTCGCCACGGTCGCCAACTACGACTACGGCTTCTACTGGTCGCTGTACCAGGACGGTTCGGTGATGCTGGAGATCAAGATGACCGGCATCCTCTCCGCGACCGGCGTCACGGAGGACGAGGAGACCCCTTACGCGCGCCGGGTCGCCCCGAACGTCGCGGTCACCAACCACCAGCACTTCTTCGCCGTACGACTGGACATGGCGGTGGACGGCACCGACAACCGCCTGGTCGAGGTCACTGCGGAGCCGGAGACGGACCCGGACCTCAACCCGTACGGCAACGCGGCCCGCACCGTCCTGCGTCCGATCCTCAACGAGGCGGAGGGCGCCCGGAGCACGGACCCCTCCCGCGCCCTGCACTGGCGGGTGGAGAGCACCGAAGCCCGCAATCGGATGGGCGAACCGACCGCGTACCGCGTGCACTTGGAGAACACGGCGGTGCTGCCGGTGCGCGAGGACAGTGTGTGCGCCCGCCGAGCCCCGTTCGTGGCACGGCAGTTGTGGGCGACCGCCTACGACCCGGACCGCCGGTTCGTCGCCGGCGAGTACCCCAACCAGGCCGAGCCGGGCGCCGACGGTGTGCACAAGTGGCAGGAGGAGAACCGCTCGTTGGACGGCACCGACCTGGTCCTGTGGGCCACGATCGGCTCCCACCACTTCCCGCGCCCCGAGGAGTGGCCGGTGATGCCGGTGGCCAAGGCGCGGCTACGGCTGGAGCCGGACGGCTTCTTCGACCGCAACCCGGCCCTGGACGTGCCCGCACCGGTCTCCTGCCACACGCCAATACAGCCGTCCCACACGCCGAAGCAACCATCGCCCACGACACCGACGGACCACTGCTGCGGCTGACCCCGTGCCCGATGACACAACTCACGGTGACACCTCGGAAAGGCATCTGATGCGCGAGGAAGAGAACCAACGGCTCACCCGAACCGGCCCGGGCACCCCGGCCGGCGAGTGGATGCGCCGCTACTGGCAGCCCATCGCCCTGAGCGAGGAACTCGACGGCGTACGGCCCCTGGTGGCGCCCAAGGTCATGGGCCAGGACCTCGTCCTGTTCCGGGACGACGCCGGCGGACTCGGCCTGGTCGACCGCGGCTGCCCGCACCGTGGCGCCGACCTGGCGCTCGGCCGGCTGGAGGACGGCGGCCTGCGCTGCTGCTTCCACGGCTGGCTGTTCGGCCGTGACGGTACCTGCCTGGACACACCCGCCGAGCCGCTCGGCAGCCCACTCAAGTCCCGCGTACGCCTGGCCAGTTACCCAGTACGCGAGATCAACGGAATCATCTGGGGCTACCTCGGCCCCGGCGAACCGCCCGAACTCCCCGCCCTGGACTGCTTCCAGGCACCCCCCGACCACGCCTTCGCCTGGAAGGGACTGTTGGAGTGCAACTGGCTCCAGGCCCTGGAGGTCGGCATCGACCCCGCCCACGCCTCCTACCTCCACCGCTTCTTCCAGGACGAGGACCCCGAGGACAGCTACGGCAAACAGTTCCGGGCCGCCTCCCGGGGCACCGACCTGCCGATGACGAAGATCCTGCGCGAGTACGGCCGTCCCGACATCGACGCCGTGCGCACCCCGTACGGCATCCGCATCACCGCCCTGCGCACCCTGGACGGCACCGACACCCAGGGCAACGCGATGGACGGCAGCCGCACCCATGTCCGCGTCACCCACCAGGTGTTCCCGCACGCCTTCCACATCCCGCTCGACGCGGAGACCGCCATCACCCAGTGGCACGTACCGATCGACGACAACTCCTCCCACTGGTACGCCCTGTTCACCAGCGTCGGCGCCCCGGTGGACGGCGCGGAGATGCGCCGACAACGGGTAGGCGCGGTAACCCTGCCCGACTACCGCCCGCGCTTCGGCCGTACGAACAACTACGGCTACGACCCCGAGGAACAGCGCACGACGACGTACACCGGTCTCGGCACCGACATCAACGTGCACGACCAGTGGGCGGTGGAGGGCCAGGGAGCCGTCCAGGACCGTACGCGCGAGCATCTGGGCCGCTCGGACAAGGCGATCGTGATGTACCGACGGATGCTGGGCGAGGCCGTCTCCGCCGTGGAGCGCGGTGAGAACCCACCGCTGGTGCTGCCGCCCGAGGAGGCCGCGCGAATCCAGGGACCGGTCACGCTGGACGGCATCGGCCCCACTGAGGGCTGGCAGGAGCACTGGGCAGCCGCCACAGCCAAACAACGAGCCGACAGCAGCTGGGCACAGCCCGTCGGAACGGACGGCTGAGCCACGTGGGATTCATCGAGCGCCACGGCCTGTGGAACCCCGAACAGACCACGGCGGCCGGGGAGATACGCGAGCGCACCGAGAGCGGCGGCATGAAGGTCGTACGCCTGGTCTTCGCCGACCAGCACGGCCTGCTGCGCGGCAAGACCGTCACCGTAGGGGAGCTGCCGAACGTGCTGCGCGACGGCACCGGCATCGCCTCGTCGCTGCTCGCCAAGGACACCTCGGGGCGGACGGTTTTCCCCCTCTTCACCAAGGAGACGCCGCTCGGGCTGCCCGAACTGCGGGGCGCCGCCGACATGGTGATGATCCCCGACCCGCTCACCTTCCGGATGCTGCCCTGGTCGCCGGGCACGGGCTGGCTGCTCTGCGACCTGCGCTTCACCACCGGAGCGCCGGTGCCGTTGTGCACGCGCGGCCTGCTGCGCTCGGTCCTGGAACAGACGGGCGGCCTGACCTACCGCACCGGCCTGGAGGTGGAGTTCCACCTCTTCCGGCTCACCGACCCCCGCCTGGGCCCCGGTGATCTGGGCCAGCCGGGTGCCGCTCCCGAGGTCGGCATGCTCAACCACGGCTACCAGTACCTCAGCGGGCTGCGGTACGACGAGCTGGACCCGATCCTCGACGTCCTGCGCGCAAACATCGAGGGACTGGGGCTGCCGCTGCGCAGTCTGGAGGTCGAATTCGGGCCGAGCCAGGTCGAGTTGACCCTGCAACCCGCCGACGGGCTGGGCACGGCCGACGCGATGGTGCTGCTGCGCGGCGCCGTCAAACAGGTCGCCGCCCGCCACGGCCACCACGCGACCTTCATGTGCCGCCCCCATCTCCCCGGGGTGTTCTCCAGCGGCTGGCATCTGCACCAGAGCGTGCTGCGGGACGGCGTCGGCATCTTCGCCCCGGAGAGTCCGGAGGGTGCCGCGTCCGGGCGGCCATCCCTGTCGCCGTACGGCACCGCCTTCCTCGGCGGACTACTGCGCCACGCACGAGCAACGAGCGCGTTCTCCACACCGACACTCAACGGTTTCAAGCGCTTCCGGTCCCTGTCGCTGGCCCCCGACCGTGCCGTGTGGGGGCGTGACAACCGAGGGGCGATGGTGCGAGTCCTGGGTGACGGACCGTCATCAACCCGACTGGAGAACCGAATCGGCGAACCGGCGGCCAACCCCTACCTCTACCTCGCCTCCCAACTCGCCGCCGGACTGGACGGGGTGGCGAACGGCTCGGACCCCGGCCCGGCAGCGGACGAACCGTACGCCACCCGTGCCGAGCCACTGCCACGCTCGCTCGGCGAGGCACTGACCGCGCTGGAGGCGGACGAGAGCCTGGCGGCCCGGCTCGGCAAGGACTTCGTGTCCTACTACGCCGGTATCAAGCGCGCGGAGATCGCCCGCTTCGAGCAGGAGGTCACCGACTGGGAACAACGGGAGTACTTCCGTGTCTTCTGACACCTCACCGTCCATGGGACCTCTGCTGGTCCGGCAGGCCCGCTGGATCGCCCACGACGTGCTGGAACTCCAGCTGACCCGGCCTGACGGCGGCGGACTGCCCCCGTGGGAACCGGGTGCCCACATCGAACTCACCCTGCCTTCAGGTCTGCGACGCCCCTACTCCCTCTGCGGGAACCCGACCGATACCCGCGCATGGACGGTCGCCGTACACCGGGTACCCGACGGACGCGGCGGCTCACAGGAGGTCCACGACACGGCGCTGGTAGGGCGGGAGTTGGAGGTAAGAGGCCCGATCAACCGATTCCCATTGCTCCCGGCGAAGGGCTACCTGCTACTGGCGGGCGGCATCGGCATCACCCCACTCCTCCCGATGGCCCGCGAACTGACCGCACGCGGCATCCCCTGGCGCCTGATCCTGGGCGCCCGCGACCGCTCCCGCCTGGCATACGCCGACGACCTGGTCGAACTGGGCGGGGACCGCGTACTGCTCGTGCCACAGGACGAGGCGGGCCTGCCGGACCTGGCCGCCGAGATCGCCGCCGCTCCGCCCGGTCACGCGGTCTACGCCTGCGGGCCCACACCGATGCTCGACACGGTGATGTCCCTGTGCCCCACGGCGTACACGGAACACTTCACCTCGGGCGACGGCGACACACAAGTCGCAGGCACGAAGGGCGAGTTCGACGTCGTACTGACTCGCTCCGACCTGCGCACGACCGTGCCCGCCGACCGTTCCGTCCTGGACGTCGTCCGGGAGCTGCTGCCGGCCGTGCCGTACTCGTGCGAGGAGGGCTACTGCGGCAGCTGCGAGACACCGGTAACAGCCGGGATACCGGACCACCGCGACACGGTGATCGACCCGTCCGAACGCGCCACCGCCACCACGATGATGATCTGCGTGAGCCGCTCCGCGTCGGCGGTGCTGGAGCTCGACCTCTAACCCGCAAGGAACGTCAAGCGCACCTTTCGCTGCGGATTATCCCTGTTCGTGTCGACCAGACACACAGATTGCCAAGTCCCCAACTCCAGCCGCCCACCCACCACCGGCAGCGTCGCGTGCGGCGGCACGAAAGCCGGGAGTACATGGTCGCGGCCGTGGCCGGGTGTGCCGTGGCGGTGCTGCCAGCGGTCGTCCGCGGGGAGCAGGGTGTGGAGGGCCGCGAGGAGGTCGTCGTCGCTGCCGGCGCCCGTCTCGATGACGGCGATTCCGGCCGTGGCGTGCGGGACGAAGATGTTGAGGAGGCCGTCCCGGCCGGCCGCCGCCTCCCTCAGGAAGGTCTCGCAGTCGTGGGTGAGGTCGACGACCGTCTCCTCGGTGCCGGAGGCGATGTTCAGGACGCGGGTGGTGAAGGCATCGGACATGCGTCCATCATCGCGCGCCTGCAGGGAGCCGTGCCCGACCTCTCTCCCGCCCCTTGATACGGGTGGTCCACTCCGCGAGACACCATTGACCGTGGTCACGTCACCTGGCTACTTTCAGCGGCATGTTGCGTTCAGCCATGCTCACCACGCGCGGTCACATCGACCTGCTGCGGGTGGCCTCCGCCGCGTGTCGTCGCGGCTGCTGACGCCCTTTTTCCTTCCACCTTCGCCCGCCTGGGCGCCGCCCAACCCGCACGTCCGCGATCTGCCCTGATCCGTCCCGGACGCGACGGCGCCGAGGCACACCCCCACCCCGGTCGCTCTCCTCCTCGTGGAGCACTCATGAGCATCAGCCATGCCCCACCCGGCTCCCCCGAGCCCGATATATCGGTTAAATCAAACTCTGGTACGTCCGATGTCGCCGCCGGTGCCGTCGAACACGCCGCTCCCGACCTCGAACCCATCGTCCCCAGCTCCACGCGCCGCGCCCGTGTCCCCCGCTGGCTGCGCCGCACCTCGGGCCCCCTGCTGCTCCTCGCGCTCTGGCAAGTCCTCAGCAGTACGGGCGTACTGACCGCCGACATCCTCGCCTCGCCCGGGCGGATCGCCGATGTCGGCAGTGATCTGATCGCCGACGGTTCGCTGGGCGACGCGATGGCCACCTCGCTGCAGCGGGTCGCGCTCGGGCTGCTCTTCGGCACCGTCATCGGCACCGGACTCGCCCTGGTCTCGGGCCTGTTCCGGATCGGCGAGGATCTCGTCGACGCGCCCGTGCAGATGCTGCGGACCGTGCCGTTCGTCGGTCTGATCCCGCTGTTCATCATCTGGTTCGGTATCGGCGAGGCCCCGAAGGTCGCGATCATCACCCTCGGTGTGACCTTCCCGCTCTACCTCAACGTCTACGCCGGAATCCGGGGCGTGGACTCCCAGTTGATCGAGGCCGGTGAGTCGCTCGGGCTGTCCCGGTGGGGACTCGTCCGGCATGTCGTGCTGCCGGGCGCGCTGCCCGGGGCGATGACCGGGCTGCGCTACTCGCTCGGCATCGCCTGGCTGGCGCTGGTCTTCGCCGAGCAGATCAACGCGGACGCCGGTATCGGCTTCCTCATGGTGCAGGCGCGGGACTTCCTGCGGACCGACGTGATCGTGGTCTGCCTGATCGTCTACGCGTTCCTCGGCCTGCTGGCCGACTTCGTCGTCCGTACCCTCGAAAGGCTGCTGCTGCAATGGCGACCGACGTTCACCGGACGGTGACCTCACCGGCCGTACGGGTCGAGGGGCTGACCCGTGCCTTCGACGGCCGTGCCGTCATCGACAACCTTCAACTCAACGTCCGGCCGGGCGAGTTCGTGGCCCTGCTCGGCCGCAGCGGCTGCGGCAAGTCCACGCTGCTGCGCATCCTCGCCGGGCTCGACCGCGACATCGCGGGCACCGTCCTCGTACCGCGCCGCAAGGCCGTCGCCTTCCAGGCGCCCCGGCTGATGCCGTGGAAGAAGGTGTGGCGCAACGTCCTGCTCGGGCTGCCAGGCAAGCCCGGACGTGAGGTCGCCGAGCAGGCGCTCACCGAGGTGGGCCTCAGCCACCGTTCGGACGCCTGGCCCAAGACCCTCTCCGGCGGTGAGGCCCAACGTGCCTCGCTGGCAAGGGCGTTGGTGCGCGAGCCCGATCTCCTGCTGCTCGACGAGCCGTTCGGCGCACTGGACGCGCTCACCCGGATCAAGGCCCAGCGGCTGGTCGGCGAACTCTGGCAACGCCGGGGCTGCGCCGTCCTGTTGGTGACGCACGACGTCGAGGAGGCAGTGCTGCTCGCCGACCGTGTCCTCGTGATGGACGAGGGCGTCATCGCGTACGAGACGACGGTCGACCTGGACCGTCCGCGCGACATCACCGACCCGCGCTTCGCCGAACTGCGCGCCCAGCTCCTGGAACGCCTGGGCGTCGACACCGCCGCCGAAGCCGCCTGAGCACCATCAACTCCGCTCCCCTTCCCCACGGTTGCACACACACGATCGGAACGAACGACCATGCGACGACGCCTCGTCCCCGCCGCCCTGCTCCTCCCTCTCGCCCTGCTCGCCTCCGCCTGCGGCGGGAACTCGGCCGCCGACTCCTCGATCGGTTCCGGCAGCGGTACCGACGGCAAGGGGTCCCTCACGCTCAACGTCGGTGACCAGAAAGGTGGCGCGGAGGCCGTGCTGCGGGCCGCCGGGGAACTCAAGAACCTTGACTACAAGGTCAAGTGGTCCACCTTCACCTCCGGCCCGCCCCTCCTCGAAGCCGTCAACGCCAAGGCCGTCGACATCGGCAGCGTCGGCAACACCCCGCCGGTCTTCGCGGCCGGCGCCGGTTCCAAGATCACGGTGGTGGGCGCCCTGCGCGGCGGATCCCAGGGCGAGGCGATCCTTGTCCCCAAGGACTCCAAGCTCAAGAAGGCCACCGACCTCAAGGGCAAGTCCGTTGCCGTGGCGCAGGGTTCGTCCGCGCACTACCAGCTGATCGCCTCGCTCAAGCAGGCCGGGCTCACCCTGAACGACATCAAGGTCAAGTACCTCCAGCCGGCCGACGCGTTGGCCGCGTACACCAGCGGCAGCGTCGACGCGTGGGCCGTGTGGGACCCGTACACCTCGCAGGTGCTCAAGGCCGGTCAGGGGCGCGTCCTGGCCGACGGCGAGGGTGTGGTCAACGGGCTCAACTTCCAGGTGGCGGCGCCCTCCGCGCTCAAGGACGCCAAGAAGACGGCCGCCATCAAGGACTTCGTGGAGCGGCTGCGGCGCGCCCAGGACTGGGTCTACGAGCACCCCGAGGCATGGGCCAAGGTGTGGGCCAAGGACACCGGGCTGCCGTACGAGGTGGCACTCGCGTCGGTGAACCGGACCAACGCGACCCGGATCCCGGTGGCGATCGACGACGCGCTCGTCGCCTCCGAGCAGGAGATCGCGGACACCTTCACCAGCCTCAAGCTCATCCCGAACAAGGTCGACTTCGCGAAGTACGTGGACCGGCGCTTCAACGACGACCTGCCCCCGTCCACCACCACGCCCCGCCCCAGCAAGGAGTCGTGAGCGCGCGATGACCGTCCATCTCCACTGGTTCCTGCCCACGGGCGGCGACGGCCGCACCCTCGTCGACCGGCACGCGTACGCCCCCAACACCGGTGGCGCGAACCGTCCCGTCAAGGGCGTCCGGCCGCCCGACATCGAGTATCTCGCCCAAATCGCCAAGGCTGCCGAGCAGTTGGGCTTCGAGGGGGTGCTGACGCCGACCGGCACCTGGTGCGAGGACGCCTGGCTGACGACCGTGGCGCTCGCCCAG
Source organism: Streptomyces sp. NPDC002156 (assembly GCF_053593675.1). Classification (NCBI taxonomy): domain Bacteria; kingdom Bacillati; phylum Actinomycetota; class Actinomycetes; order Kitasatosporales; family Streptomycetaceae; genus Streptomyces; species Streptomyces sp. NPDC002156. The sequence continues at coordinate 57,128 of NZ_JBSFDA010000013.1, forward strand.
CACACCGAACGGCTGAAGTTCCTGGTGGCGTTCCGGCCCGGCGTGATCTCACCGGCGCTCGCCGCGCAGATGGCGGCGACCTACCAGCGCGTCACGCGCGGGCGGCTGCTGCTCAACGTCGTCACCGGTGGCGACTCCTCCGAGCAGCGGCGCTTCGGCGACCACCTCGACCACGACCGTCGGTACGCGCGCACCGACGAGTTCCTGTCCGTCGTACGACAGGCGTGGGCCGGTCGGCCGTACGACTTCGACGGTGAGCACTACCAGATCGAGGACGGGCTGACGGCGCTGCCGCCGGACCCGGTGCCGCCGCTCTTCTTCGGCGGGTCCTCGGCCGCCGCGGGGCCGGTCGCGGCGCGGCACGCCGATGTGTATCTGACCTGGGGAGAGCCGCCCGCGCAGGTGAAGGAGAAGATCGACTGGATCCGGTCGCTGGCCGAGCGCGAGGGGCGGACGGTCCGGTTCGGGGTCCGGCTGCACACCATCTCGCGGGACTCGTCGGCCGAGGCCTGGTCGACCGCGTACCGGCTGCTCGACGACCTCGACGCGGAGACGATCGCGGCGGCGCAGGCCGCGCTCGGCCGTAGTGAGTCGGTCGGGCAGCAGCGGATGGTCGCCCTGCACGGCGGTTCGCGCGACAAGCTGGAGATCTATCCGAACCTGTGGGCGGGCGTCGGTCTCGTCCGGGGCGGTGCGGGCACCGCGCTCGTCGGCAGCCACGGCGAGGTCGCGGAGCGGATCGAGGAGTACCACGCACTGGGCGTCGAACACTTCGTGCTCTCCGGGTATCCGCATCTGGAAGAGGCCTACTGGTTCGGCGAGGGCGTGATCCCGGAACTGGCGTCTCGTGGGCTGCTGGAGCGTACGCCGGGGGCGGCCGGGGGTTCGCCGATTCTGGTGGCGAGCGGCCGCTGAGTGTTCCGGTCGGGCCGGGAAGATCCTCGCCCCTCCCCCGGTTAGTAGAAGCGTGAACGATACCGGGGTGCGTGCCGAGGTGCGGGAAGTCGATGTCGTCGTCATAGGCGCTGGTCAGGCCGGTCTGTCCAGCGCCTATCACCTGCGGCGCACGGGCTTCGTGCCGGAGCGTGACTTCGTCGTGCTCGACCATGCCCCGCAGCCCGGCGGCGCCTGGCAGTTCCGGTGGCAGTCGCTCACGTACGGCAAGGTGCACGCGATCAACGCGCTGCCCGGCATGGAGCTGACGGACGCCGATCCGGCGCGGCCGTCCGCCGAGGTCATCGGCGAGTACTTCGACGCGTACGAACGCGCCTTCGATCTGAAGGTGCGCCGACCGGTGGACGTACGGGCCGTGCGCGAGGGCGACGGGGACGGGCGGCTGCTCGTCGAGACCTCGGACGGTGTGTGGTCCACGCGGGCGCTGATCAATGCCACCGGCACCTGGGACCGCCCGTTCTGGCCGCGCTATAAGGGCCAGGAGACCTTCCGGGGGCGGCAGTTGCACACCGCGCAGTACCCCGGGCCCGAGGAGTTCGCGGGGTTGCGGGTGATCGTGGTCGGCGGCGGTGCGTCCGGCACCCAGCACCTCATGGAGATCGCTCCGTACGCGGCCGGGACCACGTGGGTGACCCGGCGTCCGCCGGTCTTCCGCGAGGGCCCGTTCACCGAGGAGTTCGGACGGGAGGCCGTCGCGCTCGTCGAGGAGCGGGTACGGCAGGGGCTGCCGCCGAAGAGTGTCGTGTCGGTCACCGGACTGCCGCTGAACGACGCGATCCGGCAGGCGCTCGCCGACGGCGTCCTCGACCGGCGGCCCATGTTCGACCGGATCACCCCGGACGGGGTCGAGTGGGCCGACGGGCAGCGGGTCGACGCGGACGTGATCCTCTGGGCGACCGGATTCCGGGCCGCGATCGACCACTTGGCGCCGCTGCGACTGCGCGAGCCCGGCGGCGGTATCCGCGTCGAGGGGACACGGGCGGTCGCCGATCCGCGCGTCCATCTGGTCGGTTACGGTCCCTCGGCGAGCACGATCGGCGCCAACCGGGCCGGGCGGGCGGCCGTACGGGACATCAGGCGACTGCTCGACCAGGAGCCGGCCGCTGTCTGACGTCCCGTACGGGATCGCACGGTCCTCTGACCCGTCAGGTCACTTCGCGGGCTGCCGGTTCTTCTGGTTCTGGTTGAACTCGGCGACGTTGCGCTGATGTTCGGCGTAGTCGGCCGTGAAGCGGGTGTCGCCGGGCTTGACGGTGACGAAGTACAGCCAGTCGCCCTGGGTCGGGTTGATGGCGGCGCGCATCGCCTCCTCGCCGGGGTTGGCGATCGGCGTGGGCGGTAGACCCATGCGCTGGTAGGAGTTGTACGGGCTGTTCAGTCGGGTGTCGGCGGCAGTCGTCCTGAGCGTGGACCTGTTCAGCGCGTAGTTGATCGTGGAGTCCATCTGGAGCGGCATCCCGCGCTCGAGCCGGTTGAAGACGACCCGGGCCACCTTCCCCATGTCCTGCTTGGTGGCGGCCTCGGCCTGGACGATGCTCGCGATGGTGACGGCCTGGTAGACGTTCATGGCGTTGCGCTGCGCCCCGGCGGTGACCGGCGCACCGCCGAACTTCCGGTTCGCGGTGTCGACCATGAACGACAGCAGGGACTCCGGGGTGGCCTTCTCCTTCAGCGGATAGGTCGCCGGGAAGAGATAGCCCTCGGGGTTGCCCTCGGCGTCGTTGGGGAGTTTCAGCCGGGCCTTGGCGATCGACTTCTTGGTGCTCCCGGCCGGCAGGGCGAGGGCCTTGTCGACCGCCTCGTACACCTGGATGGAGCGCCAGCCCTCCGGGATGAGGAGGGAGGTCGGCCGGGTGTCCCCTTCGCTGTCGACGCTCAGCAGCGGCACCGCCACGGCGGTGGCCGCGACGACGGCCCCGGTCGCGATGAGGACGGCCCGGCCACGGCGCGTCAGGCGAATCGTGCTCCGTGACGGAGTGTTCATCTGCATGCGGGCACGGTAACCCGCAAAACGTTACAAACCCGGCATATCTTCGTCTTGTACGACGTCGCATGTCACCCGGCCGGCTCCAGTTGGGAGTCTCTGCGTACGAGGGCCGCGTACCGCCCGTCCTGGCGCAGCAGTTCCTCGTGCGTGCCCCGCTCGACGGCGTGCCCGGCGTCCAGGACCACGATCTGGTCGGCGCCCCGGATGGTGGACAGGCGGTGCGCGATGGTGAGCGTGGTGCGGTTGGCCGATAGGGCGTCGATGGCTTCCTGGACGGCGTGTTCGGTGCGGGTGTCCAGGGCGCTGGTCGCCTCGTCCAGGATGAGGACGGGCGGGTCGCGCAGGATCGTACGGGCGATGGCGAGGCGCTGTTTCTCGCCGCCGGAGAAGCGGTGGCCGCGCTCGCCGACGACGGTGTCGTAGCCGTCGGGCAGACCGGAGATGTGGTCATGGATCTGGGCCGCTCGTGCCGCCGTGTGCAGTTCCTCGTCGGTGGCGTCCGGCTTCGCGAAGCGCAGGTTGTCGGCGACCGTGGCGTGGAAGAGGTACGTCTCCTGGGAGACGACGCCGACCGCGCGGGCGAGCGTGTCGAAGTCGAGGTCGCGGACATCGACGCCGTCGATGGTCACGCGGCCGCCCGTCACGTCGTACAGCCGGGGCACGAGATGGCCCAGCGTGGACTTGCCGGCGCCGGTCGGGCCGACGACGGCCAGGCTGCCGCCCGCCGGGACGGTGATGTCGATGCCGTCGAGGATGGGGCGACTCTTGTCGTCGTAGCGGAACTCGACGCCCTCCAGCCGGACTTCACCCTTGACCGTGTCGAGGTGGACCGGGTTCTCCGGTTCGGTGATGTCTATGGGCAGGTCGAGGTACTCGAAGATGCGCTGGAAGAGCGCGAGCGAGGCCTGGATCTGGACGCCGGTGCTGAGCAGGCTCACGGCCGGGCGGAACAGGCCCTGCTGGAGCGAGACGAAGGCGACGAGTGTGCCGATCGAGACGGACGGGCCGCCGAACTGGAGGGCGAGACCGGCGGTCCAGTAGATGACGGCGGGCATGGCGGACATGACGATGCCGATCACGGCCATCCGCCAGCGGCCGGCCATGCTGGAGCGCACTTCGAGGTCGACCAGGCTCTCGGACTCCTCGGAGAAGGACCGGGTGAGCGAGTCGGCACGTCCCATCGTGCGGCCGAGCAGGATGCCGCTGACCGACAGCGACTCGGTGACGGTGGCGGCCATCACGGCCATCTGCTTCTGGCGCTGGGTGGTGATCCGCTTGCGTTCGTTGCCGACGCGGCGGCTGATCCAGACGAACACCGGCAGCAGGAGCAGCGAGACGGCGGTCAGGCGCCAGTCGAGGGCGACCATCGCGACGATCGTGGCGACGACGCTGGTGAAGTTGGAGACCAGGGAGGTCGCGGTGGAGGTGACGGTGGCCTGCATACCGCCGATGTCGTTGGCGATGCGGGACTGGACCTCGCCCGTGCGGGTGCGGGTGAAGAAGGCGAGCGACATGCTCTGGAGGCGGCCGTAGACGGCGGTGCGCAGGTCGTGCATGACGCGCTGGCCGACGGTCGTGGAGATCAGGGTCTGCAGCACGCCGAAGATGCCGCCGAGGACGGCGCTGACGATCATGCCGAGGGCGAGCAGGCTGAGCAGACCGGTGCGGCCCTCGGGGATCGCTACGTCGAGGGTCTCCTTCAGGAGGAAGGGGGTCGCGACGGAGACGAGGGAGGCCGCGCCGACGAGCAGGCCGACGACAGCGAGCCGGCCTCGGTAGGGGCGGAAGAGTTTCAGGATGCGGCGGACCTGGTGCGGCTGGTCCGCCGCATCGGCGGACGGGGTCCAGGCAGGTTGACGGTCGGGTTTCATGGGCTCCTTCGGGAGACAAGGTGATGACGACTGACTGACCTTAGCTCATTGTTACCTATGTTCACAATGAACTGCATCCTGTTATTGTTCCCGTATGAGTTCCCCCGACGCCGACGGTCCGCTCGCCGACCAGCTTCTGAGCCTGACCCGCCGTCTGCACCGCATCCACAAACACCAGCTGGAGCAGCGCGGAGTCGGCATCACTCCGGCCCAGTCCCGGCTGCTGCGCAACCTCTCGCACCACCTCCAGCATCACGGATCCCCGCCCCGGATGGCCGATCTGGCGGAGCGCCTGGAGGTGGTGCCCCGAGCGGTGACGACGCTGGTGGACGCGCTGGAGGCGAGCGGCAAGGTGCGCCGGGTGCCCGATCCCGACAATCGCCGGGTGATCCGGATCGAACTCACGGACGAGGGGCGCAAGGCGCTGAGCGAGTTGCGCGGAGCACGCAGGGCGGCGGCGGAGGAGGTCCTCGCGCCGCTGACGGACAAGGAGCGCGCGGTACTCGGCGTACTGCTGGACACGTTGACGGACGGGGCCGGAACGCCGCCCGAGCGGCGCTGCTGACGTACACGACAACGGGCCGTGGGTCCCCCTCCCGTACCAGCTGGAGGGGGACCCACGGCCCGTTCGGTTGCCTCAGGTCAGCTCGCGGGCTCCTTGACGTCGCCCTTCTGGAGGGGGACCTCCGCCACCGGAGTTGCCTCCTCGTCATCCTCTTCCGAGATCACGATCTCCCGGTCGAGCACCTTCTTGGCGCGGTCCAGGTCCAGCGCACCCTCCCAGCGGGAGACGGCGAAGACTGCCACACAGTTACCGAGCAGGTTCGTGACGACGCGCATCGAGTCCATGATGCGGTCGACGCCGAGCAGCAGGGCGACGGCGCCGGCCGGGATCGCCCCGAGCGAGGAGGCGGTCGCGGACAGGGCGAGGAAGGCCGAACCGGGGATGCCGGCCATGCCCTTGCTGGTGAGCATGAGCACCAGGATCACGGTGATCTGCTGACCAAGACTGAGATCCACGCCCACGGCCTGCGCGATGAACAGGGTGCCGATGGACAGGTAGAGCGAGGCGCCGTCGAGGTTGAAGGAGTACCCCGTGGGCAGCACCAGACCCACGGCGTCGTCGCGGGCGCCGGCCTTGCGCAGTTTCAGCATCACGCGCGGCATGACGGACTCGGTGGACGCGGTGCCGAGCGCGAGGAGCATCTCCTCACGGATGTAGCGCAGGAACTTCCAGAGGCTGAGCCCGGTGACCATCTTGAGGGCGACGGCGAGCAGCGCGATGAAGAGCGCGGCGGCCGCGTAGCAGAGGATGATCAGCTTGGCGTACGTCTCGATCACACCGAGTCCGTACTGGCCGATCAGGACGGCCATCGCGCCGAACACCGCGATCGGGGCGAGCCGCATGATGAAGCCGACGACCGCGAAGATGATCTCCTGGGCCTGCTCGATGGCGGGCAGGACCTTCGGCACCTTGGTGTGACCGAGGTGCAGCAGCGCGGCGCCCACCAGGCAGGCCAGGATCAGCACCTGGAGCAGCGAGTTCTCGGCGAAGGCGCCGATGAAACTGGTGGGAATCGCGTTGACGATGAACTCGGTCGTCGAGGGCAGCGAGCCGCCGCCCGTCTTCGCGTCGACCGCCGAGGTGTCGAGCGTGGACGGGTCGACGTTCATGCCCGAGCCGGGCTGGACGATGTTGGCGGCGAGCAGCCCGATGATCAGGGCGAGCGTGCTCGCCACCTCGAACCAGATCAGGGCCTTGAGCCCGATCCGGCCGAACGCCTTCAGGTCTCCGGCCTTGGCGATGCCGACGACGACCACACAGAACACGAGCGGCGAGATGATCGTCTTGATGAGCCGGGTGAAACCGTCGCCGAGCGGCTGAAGATCCGTGGCCACGTTGGGCCACAGCTTTCCGACGACGATTCCGAGCACGAGCGCGCAGGCAACCTGCGCGAACAGTGAGGTACGCAGTATGCGTGCGACGCGTCGCGGCAGGGACGGTACGGACTGCGGCACGAGCACTCCTCCAGGGGGATTCTGGGATGCGGAAAAGTCCTTCCGCGCCGATCACTATCGGGGAGTCGTGGATCCCGACTGCAACTTGTGTATTTCAGCCGCGTAAATCATCGACCGCCCCCAGCGCACGCACAGCGCCCTCAGTAGCCGTCGCGGTCCTCGGTGAGCACCCCCTGCACGGTCACCAGCGAACGGTCGTGGCATCCGGCCGAGCCGTACAGCCGGTAGCGCTCGCTCGTCGTCCCGACGGCGTGCCGCTGGTCGCGCGGCACGTTCGCCGTATACGTCGCGTCGCCCGCGTAGGAGTCGTCGAGCCACGACCATGCGAGTCGCCGGCCCCCGGACGTCTCGGTGACGGTCTCCCGGTCGCCGAGTGTCAGCACGGTCCGCAGCCGGTCGCCCGCACCGAGCGTGGTCGTGCCGTCCATCGTGTACGTCCGCCCCGTACGGGTCGTCCGGGCCGGTCCGCGCCCGTCGACGGTGATGTTCTCGGCGTCGGTCCAGGTGGCGGTGAGTCCGTCGGTGTTCTCGCCGTCGGTCCAGCGGTGCACGGAGGTGTTGGCGAGGGCGCGACTGACGGTGGTGGTGACCCGGCCGTGCGAGGTGTCGACGTACCCGGAGACGGTCAGCCGGTGGCCGCCCTCGGTGTCGAGGCGGTGCTGCTCGTCGGCCGAACCGGGCGTGTAGGTCGAGGAATTGGTGAGGTCGCCTTCGCGGTGGACGGTGAGCCCGCCGGTGACATGCGCGCGCTTCGCGTCCTGCCAGACGAGGACGTTGACGGGGGTGCTCCAGCCCGACTGGCCTTCGGGGACACCGACGACGGAGACCTCCACGTCGTGCGGGCGGCCGTCATTGAGGAGTCCGGCGAAAGGGGTGAGATCGTATTCGATCGGCTTGATGTCGAAGGCGCGCGGTCCCGGAATCACGTACCAGAGGAAGGGGTTGGACCAGCCGCCGGTCCACACGGTCGGGAACGGGGCGGCGATTCCGGCCAGTCGGCCGTCGACCTTGACCTGCACCTCACGGTACGGGCCGTCCGTGGCCTTGCAGGAGTAGGGGGCGGCGTCGGGGACGGTGAGGTACCAGTACTCCTCGCAGCCGCCGCCCGACCCGGTCGCGTACACCTCGGCGACGATGCGTTCGCTGTTGCGCGGGGTGGTGAGGGTGCCCTCCTGGAGGGTGAGGACGCGGTCGGGGGTGTCCTTCGCGACGGGTTTGCCCGCGTAGAACGTCAGGGTGACCTTGACATCGAGGATGCCCGTGTAGGTGTCGTTGACAACGTTTCCGATGAGCATCTCGACAGGCTGGGCCGCGCTCAGGGTGTCGCTGTAGCGCGTGACGTCCTTCTCGACGGACCAGGCGATGCCGTCGGGCGAGGGTTGCGGGGTGGAGGTACGGAGGACTTCGACGCCGCCGATGTGGAGGTAGCCGAGGCGGTCGTACTGGCGGCCCTTGACCGTGCCGTCCATCCGCAGCACGACCTTGCTCCAGCTCGCGCCGCAGCCGCTCGGGGGTGTGTACGTGCCCGTGTAGGGCGTGAAGTCCTTGAACTGGGCCTCGGCGACGGTGACTTCGCAGGACCGGCCGCCGGTCGGTCTGGTGACGGGCGGGGCGGCGGTGACCGGGTCGTGCCAGTCGGTGCCGAACTCGGCCGGTACGTCGACAGGCTGAGCGGACTGGGCGGGGCTCGCCCCGAGGAGGGTGCTCGCCAGGAGGGTCGCTCCGGCGAGCATGGACATGATGATCCGGTTTCTCATGGCCGGTGTTCTACGGGGAGTCGGCCCCTCGCGGCAATGAGGCGAACAAAGGCCAATCGGTCCGAATCCCCGCCTCTCGACGGAAAACCGTTTGCCTCCGGCCACGCTGTGGCGCGAACCTTTCACGGCCCGTTGTCGGCCTTCGGGCTCCTCCCCCCATACCCCCATCCCCATCCCCTTCCCCCCTCCTGCGAGATGCGAGCCACTGGGACGTCATGAAGATCAAAGACCTTCCGTACCCCGACCCAGGCGTGCCGGACGCGCGCTCGGGCTCCAGATTCCTGTGGTGGCTCTTCCGCAACCAGCTCGGCGGACAGTTCACCGCAATGGCCTGGGGGCTGGTGCACTTCGTGGCAGTCTCCGGGCTGCCGTTCGGCGTCGGGTTCGCCGTGCAGGCCGTCGTCGACCGCTCGGGCGGTCGGCTGGCCCTCGCGGGCGGCCTGATGGTGCTGTGCGGTGTCGCCATCGCCCTCGGCGACAGCATGCTGCACCGGGCCGCGGTCACCAACTGGATCACGGCCGCCGCCCGCGTCCAGCAACTGCTGGTCCGCAAGACCGCCCAACTGGGCTCGGCGCTGACGCGGCGGGTCGCGGCCGGTGAGATCGTCGCGGTCTCCACGGGTGACGTGGAGAAGATCGGCTGGTTCGTGGAGGCCCTCTCCCGCTTCACCGCCGCCGCACTGACCGTCGTCCTGGTCTGCGTCGGCCTGTACGTCTACCAGCCGGCGCTCGGCATCGTCGTCGCCGTGGGTGTCCCGGTCCTCGCTCTCGCCGTGCTGCCGCTGCTGCCCCGGGCGACGCGTCGGGCCGACTTCCAGCGCGAGAAGGCCGGCCGCGCGACCGAACTGGCCTCCGACACCGTCGCGGGACTGCGTGTGCTGCGCGGCATCGGCGGCGAGGAACTCTTCCTCGACCGCTACCGCCGGGCCTCGCAGGAGGTGCGGCACGCGGCCGTGCGCAGCGCCCGTATGTGGGCACTGATCTCGGCGATCCAGGTGCTGCTGCCGGGTCTGCTGATGATCGCGGTCGTCTGGCACGGTGTGCACCTGGCCGAGCAGGGCCGGATCACCGTCGGCGAGCTGGTCACCGTGTACAGCGCGATCATGCTGATGTCGTACCCGCTGCGGCACTTCGAGGAGATCGCCATGGCGTACTCCTTCTCACGGCCCTCCGCGAAACGGGCCGCGCGGGTGCTGTCCCTGGAGCGCGCCACGGACACGGCGGGCTCGCGGGAGGCGGCCGTGCCCAGCGGGGATCTGTACGACCCGTCGACCGGGCTGCTGGCCCCCGCCGGGTGTCTGACCGCCGTGGTGTGCGGCGATCCGGACGCGGCGGGACTGCTCGCGGAACGCCTCGGCGGACACCCTTCCGAGGAGGGCACGTCGGCGCTCCTCGGCGGCGTACCGCTCGACGAGCTGCCGCTCTCCAGCACCCGCACGGCCGTCCTCGTCCAGGACAAGGACCCGGTGCTGCTCTCCGGTTCGCTGCGCGAGCTGCTCGACGTACCCGCGTCGGGTGCGGTGACCGCCGCCGAGGCGCTGGCCGCCGCCCAGTGCGGGGATGTGCTGGAGGCGCTCGTGCAGGGGTCGCTGGACGCCGAGGACCCGATGGACGCGCGGATCACCGAGCGCGGACGGTCGCTGTCGGGCGGACAGCGCCAGCGGCTGGCGCTGGCGCGGTCGCTGATCACGGACCCCGAGGTGCTCGTGCTCGACGAACCGACCTCGGCCGTCGACTCGCACACCGAGGCCCGGATCGCCGACGGGGTACGGGAGTTGCGGACCGGCCGCACGACCGTCGTGTTCACCTCCTCACCCCTGCTCCTGGACCACGCGGACCGGGTCGTCCTGGTCCACGAGGGCGAGGTCGCCGCGGTCGGTGTGCACCGCGAACTGGTGCGCAAGGAGCCGCGGTACCGGGCCGTGGTGACCCGGGAGATCGAGGACGAGGCGGCCGTCGGCGACACGCTGGACGAACTCGACGAGCTGAACGAACTGGAAGAACTCAAGGAAATCGGAGAGACGGCATGATCGGCGTGGCGCCACCGGCGTACGACCCGGCGGCCCCGACCACGGCGAGCACCCTGCCGGTCGGAGCCCCCGCGACCGTACGCGCCTACGTGGCCGAACTGTTCCGCAGGCACCGCCGTGCCTTCCTGCTGCTGGTCGCCGTCAACACGGTCTCCGTGGTGGCCTCCATGGTCGGCCCGTACCTGCTGGGCGACCTCGTCGAGCGGGTCTCGGACGACGCCCGCGACCTCCATCTGGAACTCACCATCGGCCTGTTCGCCGCCGCGCTGGTCGTACAGGCCGTGTTCGTACGGCAGGTGCGGCTGCGCGGCGCGATCCTCGGCGAGCGGATGCTGGCCGATCTGCGCGAGGACTTCCTCGTCCGGTCGGTCGGCCTGCCCCCGGGCGTCCTGGAGCGGGCCGGCACGGGCGACCTGCTCTCCCGCATCACCACCGACATCGACCGGCTCGCCAACGCCATGCGCGAGGCCGTACCGCAGCTCGCCATCGGCGTGGTGTGGGCGGCGCTGCTGCTCGCCGGCCTCGTCGTCACGGCGCCACCGCTGGCACCGGCCGTGCTCCTCGCGGTGCCGCTGCTGGTGGTCGGCTGCCGCTGGTACTTCCGGCGCGCACCCTCCGCCTACCGCTCGGAGGCCGCCGGGTACGCCGCCGTCGCCGCCGTGCTCGCGGAGACGGTGGACGCCGGCCGGACCATCGAGGCCCATCGCCTGGGCGAACGCCGGATCGAGCTGTCGGACCGGCGAGTCACGGAGTGGACGGCCTGGGAGCGCTACACGCTGTGGCTGCGGTGCGTGCTCTTCCCGGTCATCAACGCCACCCATGTGACGGTGCTGTGCTCGGTGCTGATGGTCGGCGGGGTCTTCGTGCTCCAGGGCTGGATCGACGTGGGCCAGCTGACCACGAGCGCGCTGCTCGCCCAGATGCTCGTCGACCCGGTGGGGATCGTCCTGCGCTGGTACGACGAGCTGCAGGTCGCCCAGGTGTCGCTGGCCCGGCTGGTCGGCGTCCGGGACATCGAGCCGGACGCCGGTGACCCCTCGCTGGCCCCGGACGGGCGGGACGTGCACGCGGACCGGGTGCACTTCGGCTACCGGGAGGGCGTGGACGTGCTGCGCCAGGTGTCCCTGGAGGTCGCGCCCGGCACCCGGCTGGCCCTGGTGGGCCCCTCGGGCGCGGGCAAGTCCACGCTGGGCAGGCTGCTCGCCGGGATCTACGCGCCCCGGACCGGCCGGATCACCCTGGGCGGTGCCGAGCTGTCGAGGATGCCCGCCGAGGACGTCCGCTCGCACGTCGCGCTGGTCAACCAGGAGCACCACGTCTTCGTCGGCTCCCTGCGCGACAACCTGCTCCTCGCCCGCACGGACGCCGGGGACGCGGAGCTGTGGGCGGCGCTGGGCGCGGTCGACGCGGACGGCTGGGCCCGGGCGCTGGACGAGGACCTGGACACCGAGGTCGGCTCGGGCGGGTTCGCGCTCACCCCGGCACAGGCCCAGCAGATCGCACTGGCCCGGCTGGTCCTGGCCGACCCGCACACCCTGGTCCTGGACGAGGCGACCTCGCTCCTCGACCCGCGCGCGGCCCGTCATCTGGAACGGTCCCTTGCCCGGGTCCTGGACGGCCGTACGGTCGTCGCCATCGCCCACCGGCTGCACACCGCCCATGACGCGGACGTCATCGCCGTCGTGGAGAACGGCCGGATCAGCGAGCTGGGCAGCCACGACGAGCTGGTCGCGGCCGACGGCGCGTACGCGGCGCTGTGGCGGTCGTGGCACGGGTGACCCACCGGTGACCGGGCGGCGGGGCGGGGCCGGATCGGCTCCGTCCCGTTGCGCGGTCCCGACGGTGGGTGGAACGCTGGAAGCGGCTGCCCGCCCCTGCGGGCGGCGCCGGGGCCGGTCCCCACGCACCTGGAGGTACCCGTGGACAGTGACGAGGGATGGGGAGACGACGTCTACCAGCCCGACGGATCCGAGGTACAGGACGACGCGGGCCTGCTGGACGGCGAGGACACCCTGGTCACCGACGGGGTCAGTGACCCCCTCGACCGTGGCTGGTCCCCTCCGGACCGGCCCTGGGCGGTGGAGCGCTCCGGTGTGACGGCGGCGGAACGCCGGCAGGGCGAGACCCTGGACCAGCGCCTCGCCGAGGAGCTTCCGGACATCGCGGCAGCGGACGGCGACGGCATCGGCGACTGTGCGGGCACGGACGGCGAGCCGCTGGACAACGAGGTGGGCACTGCCCGCTCGGGCCGTCTGGTGGCCCCCGACGAGGGCGCGCACGAGGACGGGGAGAGCGGACTGATCGCCACCGACGTGGGCATCGACGGCGCCGCGGCCTCGGCCGAGGAGGCCGCGATGCACATCGTCGACGAAGACGCCCTGTCCGGCTGACCGTCCGGCCCGCCCAAGGGCCCCGCGGGGCCGACCGCCCGGCTGAACCAAGCGTTCCGAGCTTTCCGAGCTTTCCGAGCAAGGAGAACATCCATGCAGCAGGACAAGCAGCCCGACTACCACCCGGTCGTCTTCCGCGACCGGGTCGCCGGATACGCCTTCCTGACCCGGTCCACCGCGACGAGCGAGCAGACCATCGACTGGGACGACGGCGAGACGTACCCGGTCGTGGATGTGGAGATCTCCTCGGAGAGCCACCCCTTCTACACCGGCAAGGCCCGGACGGTGGACACCGAGGGCCGCGTCGCCGCCTTCGAACGGCGGTACGGCGGCGGGAGCGGCCAGGGCTGAGCGGGCCGCCCCGCCAGGGGCTTCGTACCGGGGCGTCAGATGAAGTTGAGCGCCGCCGCGCAGCCCACTCCCCCGAGCAGTATGAACGCCGGCATGAGCACCTTCAGCTCGACCCAGCTGCCCGCCCGGAACCGCATCGCCTTCGGCGGGCCGAGCGGGTACCAGCGCTTGCGGCCGATCGGGATGGGCCACAGCACCGGGCAGCCGGACACCGTCAGCGCGTCCCCGATGTCGTGCACCAGCGCGCCGAGCACGACCGGCAGCCCGAGCCACAGGTAGGTCTGCCCCGGGTCCGTGAACAGCCAGTCCGCGCCGTTGCCCGGCTTGTCCAGGACTCCGGCCAGGATCCAGGCGCTGGTCGCCGCCAGCAGCCAGACCAGGATGTCGGCACTGGAGCCGCGGGTCGCCCGCCACAGCAGGCCCTCGATGGCGAGCACGATGTGCACGAAGAGGATGGCCAGGACCGCCCAGCGGCCCCCTGTGATCGCGGCGACGGAGGCACCCGCACCGATCAGGACCGCCCACAGCCAGGTGTGCGTCAGCGTCCGGTGCCCGCCCGAGCGGCGCGGGTCGCCCTGCTTCTTCGTCGCCTTGTAGACAGCGTAGGAGAGCTTGTCGACGATCTCGCACAGGCCGCGCGAGATCGGGCCGAAGGCGTTCGAAATGGTCGCCGCCTTGTGGTCGAGGTCCGGGGCGAGTGCGGCACCTGCGCAGATCAGGGCACCGACCAGGACGACCGGCCAGGGCATCGGTTCGCCGGCCGCGGCAGCGGCGGCTCCGACACCGAGCCAGGCAGCGGCCCCCGAGAGTGAGTGTGCTGGTCCCATCATGGCCGTTTTCCGCCCTATTCCTCGTACGCCGCTGTCCAGTTGACCGGGTGCGCTGACGCTCCGTCGGCGACACAGCGTAGCGGCCGTGATCTTCGGGCCGGCATCCGATTCCCCCATCACCTGCGATCACAGGCAAGATGGGGGCGTGACACTCATCGATCAGCTGCCGCAGACCGCAGACCCCGACGCCCTCTACGAAGCCTTCGAGTCGTGGGCCCAGGAGCGCGGTCTCACGCTCTACCCCCACCAGGAGGAGGCGCTGATCGAGGTGGTCTCGGGTGCGAACGTGATCGTGTCGACGCCCACCGGGTCCGGCAAGAGCATGATCGCGGCGGGTGCGCACTTCGCGGCGCTGGCCCGGGACGAGGTCACCTTCTACACGGCTCCGATCAAGGCGCTCGTCTCGGAGAAGTTCTTCGAGCTGTGCAAGATCTTCGGCACGGAGAACGTCGGCATGCTGACCGGCGACGCCTCCGTCAACTCCGACGCCCCCGTCATCTGCTGCACGGCCGAGGTACTGGCGTCCATCGCGCTGCGCGACGGCAAGCAGGCGGATGTCGGCCAGGTCGTGATGGACGAGTTCCACTTCTACGCCGAGGGCGACCGCGGCTGGGCCTGGCAGATCCCGATCCTGGAGCTGCCGCAGGCACAGTTCATCCTGATGTCGGCGACGCTGGGCGACGTCTCGATGTTCGAGAAGGACCTCACCCGCCGCACCGGCCGCCCGACCTCGGTGGTCCGCTCGGCGAACCGCCCGGTCCCGCTGTCGTACGAGTACAAGCTGACGCCGATGACCGAGACGCTGACGGAGCTGCTGGAGACCAGGCAGGCACCCGTCTACATCGTGCACTTCACGCAGGCGCAGGCCGTGGAGCGGGCGCAGGCGCTGATGAGCATCAACATGTGCACGCGCGAGGAGAAGGACAGGATCGCCGAGCTGATCGGCGGCTTCCGCTTCACCACCAAGTTCGGCCAGAACCTCTCCCGTTACGTCCGGCACGGCATCGGCGTCCACCACGCCGGCATGCTCCCCAAGTACCGCCGCTTGGTCGAGAAGCTGGCCCAGGCAGGCCTGTTGAAGGTCATCTGCGGCACGGACACGCTCGGTGTCGGCGTCAACGTGCCCATCCGCACGGTGCTGTTCACGGCGCTGACGAAGTACGACGGCAATCGCGTACGGACCCTGCGCGCGCGTGAGTTCCACCAGATCGCCGGCCGGGCGGGCCGCGCGGGCTTCGACACGGCGGGCTTCGTCGTCGCGCAGGCGCCCGAGCACGTCATCGAGAACGAGAAGTCGCTCGCCAAGGCGGGCGACGACCCGAAGAAGCGCCGCAAGGTGGTCCGCAAGAAGGCGCCCGAGGGGTTCGTCGGCTGGACGGAGAGCACCTTCGACAAGCTGATCACCTCCGATCCTGAGCCGCTGACGTCCCGCTTCCGGGTGACCCACACGATGCTGCTGTCGGTGATCGCCCGTCCCGGCAACGCCTTCGACGCGATGCGTCACCTCCTGGAGGACAACCACGAGCCGCGCAAGCAGCAGCTGCGGCACATCCGGCGCGCGATCGCCATCTACCGTTCGCTGCTGGACGGCGGCGTCGTCGAGAAGCTGGACGAGCCGGACTCGACCGGCCGCATCGTGCGCCTGACCGTGGATCTCCAGCAGGACTTCGCGCTCAACCAGCCGCTGTCCACCTTCGCGCTGGCCTCGTTCGAACTCCTGGACCCGGAGTCGCCGTCGTACGCCCTGGACATGGTGTCGGTGGTCGAGTCCACGCTGGACGATCCGCGCCAGATTCTCGCGGCCCAGCAGAACAAGGCGCGCGGTGAGGCCATCGGGGCGATGAAGGCGGACGGCGTCGAGTACGAGGAGCGCATGGAGCGCCTCCAGGACGTCTCGTACCCGAAGCCGCTGGAAGAGCTGCTCTTTCACGCGTACGACACGTACCGCAAGAGCCATCCGTGGGTCGGTGACCATCCCCTCTCCCCCAAGTCCGTCATCCGTGACATGTACGAACGGGCCATGTCCTTCACCGAGTTGGTGTCCCACTACGACCTGGCCCGCACCGAGGGCATCGTGCTGCGCTACCTCGCGGGTGCCTTCAAAGCCCTCGACCACACCGTCCCGGACGACCTCAAGTCCGAGGACCTGCAGGATCTGATCGCCTGGCTGGGCGAGATGGTGCGCCAGGTCGACTCCAGCCTCCTGGACGAGTGGGAGCAGCTCGCCAACCCGGAGGTGATGACCGCCGAGGAGGCCCAGGAGAAGGCCGACCAGGTCAAGCCGGTCACCGCCAACGCGCGTGCCTTCCGGGTCCTCGTCCGCAACGCGATGTTCCGCCGCGTCGAGCTGGCCGCGCTCGACCAGGTGGAGGCCCTGGGCGAGTTGGACGCGGAGGCCGGCTGGGACGCCGACGCGTGGGGCGAGGCGATGGACAAGTACTGGGACGAGTACGAGGACCTCGGCACCGGCCCCGACGCCCGCGGCCCCCGGCTGCTGATGATCGAGGAGGAGCCGCAGAACAGGCTGTGGCGCGTCCGGCAGACCTTCGCCGACCCGAACGGCGACCATGACTGGGGCATCAGCGCGGAGGTCGACCTCGTGGCCTCCGACGCGGAGGGCCGTGCCGTCGTCAAGGTCACCGCCGTCGGCCAGTTGTGAGCACAGGAGAATCGCATCCATGACGAACGCAGCCGAGAGACTCGTCGACCTGCTTGACCTGGAGCAGATCGAGGTCAACATCTTCCGTGGCCGCAGCCCAGACGAATCCCTCCAGCGGGTCTTCGGCGGCCAGGTGGCCGGCCAGGCACTGGTCGCCGCCGGGCGCACCACGGACGGCGAGCGTCCGGTGCACTCGCTGCACGCGTACTTCCTGCGCCCGGGGCGGCCGGGCGTGCCGATCGTGTACCAGGTCGAACGGGTGCGTGACGGCCGGTCGTTCACGACCCGTCGGGTCACGGCCGTGCAGCAGGGCCGCACGATCTTCAATCTCACCGCCTCCTTTCACAAGCCCGAGGAAGGCAGCTTCGAACATCAGCTGCCGCCGGCCCGGAAGGTCCCGGATCCGGAGTCCCTGCCGAACGTCACCCAGGAGATCAAGGAGCATCTCGGCGCGCTGCCCGAGCAGTTCGAGCGTATGGCGCGCCGTCAGCCCTTCGACATCCGCTATGTGGACCGATTGCTCTGGACCCCGGAGGAGGTCCAGCAGTTGGAGCCGCGCAGCGCGGTGTGGATGCGCGCGGTCGGCCCACTGGGGGACGACCCGCTCGTACACACGTGCGCGCTGACGTACGCCAGCGACATGACGCTGCTGGACGCCGTACGCCTCCCGGTGGAGCCCCTGTTCGGCCCCCGGACCTTCGACATGGCCTCGCTGGACCACGCCATGTGGTTCCACCGGCCGTTCCGCGCGGACGAGTGGTTCCTGTACGACCAGGAGTCGCCCATCGCCACGGGCGGGCGCGGGCTGGCCCGCGGCCGGATCTACGACGTCGAGGGCAGGCTGCTCGTCTCGGTCGTCCAGGAAGGTCTGTTCCGAAAGCTGGGCTGAGGCGTCCCGCCGCTGTTCAGACCCGCGCGGGGCGCTTGCCCCGGTCGCGTGCGGGTCGGGAGCTTCTGCCGCGCAGACGGCCCAGCAGGCCGCGTGATCGCTCGGCCGTCTCGGGCACCCCGGGTTGCTCGAATGCCTCGGATGCCTCGGGTGTCCTGGGTCGCTCGGCTGCCTCGGGTCGGCTGTCGTGCTGCGGGGGCACGGGCCGGACGCGTTCCTGAACCTGGCCTCCGTGCGGGGGCGCGTACTGCTCCGACCTCGGGCGCGGTGCGGGACGGTGGTCGCGGGCCTCGGCCAGGGTTCCGGTCAGGTCTGCGCGGAGCCAGGCGATCTCGTCCGGGTCGTCCGCCGTCATGATCCGCTCGGCGAGCCGGGCGGTGGGCGAACCCGGTGCGCCGTGGGCCGGCTGATCCGGCCGGAAGCGGGTCAGGTGAGCGCGTTCGTAGGGGTCGTTGACGATCTCCGCGACCTGGGCGGGGTCGAGGAAGGACGCCACGACCGCGGCCCGCGCCCATGGATCGTCGGCCGGTCGGAGCAGAAATCCCAGTTGTCGCCCGCGCCAGTTGCGGGGCCGCAGGTCGAGGCCTTCCGCGAGCTTGTCGCGCTGGTCCTGGGAGGTGCGGCCGGTCAGCAGCGGGGCGGTGTCCTTGCCCGCGGCGAACTGCCTTAGCTCGTCGGCGAGATACAGCCAGACCACGGCCCGGTAGCGGTTGAGGTAGAAGGCCACCGGCGTCACCAGGCCCAGCCGCGCGAGGCGGGTGAACCGGGTGGGCGTCACATCCATGAGCGTCGCACCCTCCGCCGTGCCCACGGCTCGCACGCGTTCGCGCAGTGTTTCGGGGAAGTGCTCGTCGCCCCGCAGCCGGTCGATCTCGTCGCGGCCGACGCGTCGGCCGCCGCCCCCTTCGTCAGGCACGGTCCGTACACACCCGAGATGGACCGCGAGGTCGAACTCTCGTCGTTTCAAGCCCAGTTCGCGTGCGGCACGGCTCGGTGCGAGCGGCGCTCCTGAGGGGCGGAGCGTGTCGGTGGCCGGTGCGGCCGCGGCCTGGACGGGTTTCGTGATGCTGACGCCGGACATGGTCGGTCTCCCCCGTGGAGTGGCTGGCCAGCGCCTTGTGCGCCGGCCTCGGGAAAAACGTAGCCGGTTCGGCCGCCGACCGTGCGAGCCTGTGGATAACTCTCGCCGGAGTGCCGTATTCGCAGGTCAGGCGTCTGATAACGGAATTTGCTCGGGTTGCCTGGCATCCACGTCGAGGTGTTCGCCGACTCGATTGACGAGCAGTGTCATCTCGTAGGCGATCTGGCCGATGTCGGCCTCGGCGGCGCTGAGTACGCACAGACAGCTGCCGGTGCCGGCGGCCGTGACGAACAGCACCGCGTCGTCGAACTCGATCATCGTCTGACGTACCTGGCCCGCGCCGAAGTGGCGTCCCGAGCCTTTCGCCAGGCTGTGCAGGCCCGACGACACGGCGGCGAGATGTTCGGCGTCCTCACGGCGAAGTCCTGTGCTCGCGCCTGTCACGAGCCCGTCGTTCGACAGGACCAGCGCATGTCGTATGTGTTCGACACGCTCGGTCAGATCGTCCAGCAGCCAGCCAAGTCCTTGGTTCTGTGCCATGTTTCTGATCTCCCCGTGCGGCAGGGCCTCCAAGCCGAAGGATTCCGGTCAGTCAGCCTTCCCCACGGCCGCCCTTCGAGCAAGCAGGACGGGCGCGTGGCACAGGAGATGCGTGGCCGGCGTCAGCTCACCGAGTCGAGCAGCCGTGCGGTGTGCATCCGTCCGGCGTACTCGACCAGCCTGATCAGCACTTCCTTGCCCGAGTCGCGGTCGCGGGCGTCGCAGAGCACCACGGGTGTGCCCTGGTCGAGGTCGAGGGCGCGCGACACGTCCTTGGCGCCGTAGGCGCGGGCGCCCGTGAAGCAGTTCACGGCCACCACGAACGGGATGTGCCGGTGCTCGAAGTAGTCCACGGCAGGGAAGCAGTCCTCCAGCCTGCGGGTGTCCGCGAGGACGACCGCGCCGAGGGCGCCCTGCGACAGTTCGTCCCACAGGAACCAGAAGCGGTCCTGGCCCGGCGTACCGAACAGGTACAGGGAGAGGCCCGAGCGGATGGTGATACGGCCGAAGTCCATGGCGACGGTCGTCGTCACCTTCTGGTCCACGCCGTCGGTGTCGTCCACCAACTGGCCGGCCTCGCTCAGCAGTTCCTCCGTGCGCAGCGGCCTGATCTCGCTGACCGCGCCCACCAGGGTGGTCTTGCCCACGCCGAAGCCACCGGCGACCAGTATCTTCAACGCCAGGGCGGACGTCTCGTCGTCCGTCGCGTCGGAGTGCTCGGAGACCATCGATCACTTCTCTCGGGAGTGCCGGCAACGGTCGACGTCCATGGCTCTCATCATGACAACTACTGTTCCCCTACGGGTGGTTGGACCGCAATTAGCCCGATGTGACCGGCTCGCGGCTGTTCGGTGCCCGGAAGGGTGCACAACTCGGCTCGGTCCGTGTGGTTCCGCGTCTCTCGTCCACGGCTCTACAGCGCCCTCAGCCCTTCGATCACCTCGCGCAGAATGCGTTCGTCGGGCAGTTGCGCGGGCGGCACCGGACGGCTGACGGTGACGCAGCCCAGCTCCAGGAGATCGCCGAGCAGCACCCTCACCACCCCGACGAGGAGGTCGGCGCCCGCGGCGAGTTCAGCGACAGACTGTGTCTCCGTACGGCACAGGTCGATGATGGCCCGGTGCTCGGGGCCGAGCGCGGTGTCGTCGAACATGTTGGGCGCGCCCGGGTCGAGCGTGACGAGCGCGATCAGGTCGAAGCGCACCCCTGTGGGGCCGGGCTTGGTGCGTCCGCCCGTCATGGCGTAGGGGCGGACGAGGGGCCCGGCCTCGTTGTCGTACCACTGGCTGCCCGGTTCCCGCAGCGTGCCTGTCGTGTCCTCGGTCATCTGTGCGGACCGCCCTCTCGCCTCATCGGGCGGCGGGCGGGCGCGCCGCTGCTCTCGGTGCTGTGCGGAGGTGCTCGCCCACGCGTTTTACCAGCCGTGCCATCTCGTACGCCACCAGGCCTATGTCGGCGGTGGCGGCGGTGAGGACGGCGAGGCAGGAGCCGTCGCCCGCGGCGGCGACGAACAGGAAGCCGTCGTCCATCTCCACCATGGTCTGGCGCACGCCTCCGGCGCCGAAGTGCCGGCCGGCGCCCTTGGCCAGGCTGTGGAAGCCGGAGGCGACCGCGGCGAGGTGTTCCGCGTCCTCGCGCCTGAGATCGGTGGAGGCGCCCACCGCGAGTCCGTCGTTGGACAGCACCACCGCGTGCCGGACTTCGCCGACGCGCAGTACCAGGTCGTCCAGCAGCCAGTCGAGTTCGCCGGACCGCCGCTCCGCCCTGGTGCCCGGGTCCTTGATCATGTGCGGTCTCCTTCGCTGCTGTCTCTGCCCGTTTCGGGGCCGGGGGCGGCTCCGCGGCCGGGTGACCTGCCGCCGCCGCGCACCCAGCCGTCGCGGTAGGCCGTCATACGGTCCCGTACGGCCTCGGGGGTGCGCTTGTCCTCGTTCCGGGATCCCGCGGTCCGGGCCGGTTCCTCGGGGCGCTGGTCGCGCAGTTGGGGGGCGAGGTTCGCCTGCCGGACGCGCCGTGGGAGGTCGTCGGACTCGTCCGCCTCGCCGGGGTCCTCGGGCGGACGGTGCAGTCGCAGGGCGGTGACTCCTGGCGGTGGGGGCTCGGGGGCGTTCTGCGCCGCGGCCTGTGCGGGAGCCACCAGTGCGGGGCGGTCCGCCGACGCCCGGACCGGTTCCTGGGGCGGAGCATCGGCGGGCACGCGCGCGTACTCGCGTTCCTCGGCACGCTCCCGGTCCATGGCGGCGCGCGGGGCACGTTCTGCCGCGCCGCTGTGCAGCAGTGCCGTGGGCAGCAGGACGACCGCGGTGGTGCCGCCGTAGGGCGAGGTCCGCAGGTGGACCTTGATGTCGTGGCGCGCGGCGAGCCTGCTGACCACGAAGAGGCCGAGGCGGTCGCTGTCGAACAGGTCGAGCGCCTCGGACTGTTCGATGCGGCGGTTCGCCTCGGCGAGGGTCTCCTTGCCCATTCCGAGTCCCCGGTCCTCGACCTCCACGGCGTAGCCGTTGCCGACCGGTTCTCCGGCGATGCGCACCCTGGTGTGCGGTGGTGAGAACTGGGCGGCGTTCTCGACGATCTCCGCCAGGAGATGGGTGAGGTCGGCGACGGCGGTGCCGGAGACCGAGGCCTCGGGGAACTGACGTACCTCCACGCGCGCGTAGTCCTCGACTTCGGAGACGGCGGCGCGGACGACGTTCGTCAGGGAGACCGGCATGCGCCAGGCCCGGCCG
This sequence comes from Streptomyces sp. NPDC002156, assembly GCF_053593675.1. Lineage (NCBI taxonomy): Bacteria > Bacillati > Actinomycetota > Actinomycetes > Kitasatosporales > Streptomycetaceae > Streptomyces > Streptomyces sp. NPDC002156. The sequence goes on from NZ_JBSFDA010000013.1 coordinate 79,212, forward strand.
GGTGCCGCTCCGGAGAGGATGATCAGGCTCTCGGCGTGGCGGCGCATGCGGGTGGTGAGGTGGTCGAGCCGGAACAGGTCGCTGAGTTCGTTCGGGTCGTCGGACCTGCGCTCCATGCTGTCGAGGAGGTTCAGTTGGCGGTGGACGAGGACCTGGCTGCGGCGCGCGAGGTTGACGAAGACGCCTGAGATCCCGCTGGCCAGTTCCGCGCGTTCCACGGCGGCGCGCAGGGCGGCGCGGTGGACGGTGGCGAGGGCTTCCGCGACCTGTTCGGTCTCGTCCTCGGCAGGTGGTCCGGGGGGCGCCTCGGCGCGGATGTCGATCTCTTCTCCCGCGCGCAGTCTCAGCATGGCCTGCGGGAGTTTGTGGCGGGCGATCTCCAGGGCGCTGTTGCGCAGGCTCACCAGCTCGACGACGAGGCCGCGTCCGATGCGTACGGAGATCACCAGGGACGCGGCGACTGCGGCGAGGCCGAACAGCACCGCGGCGCCGGCCTGGCTGAGCAGGCCTCGGGTGAAGGGGTCGGCGCGGTCCGCGACGTCGTGGCCCGCGTCCGCCTCGATGGCCCGCATACCGCCCTGCACGCGCGCGTGTGCCTTGGTCCAGACGGCTTCGGGCGCGGCGGCGATCGCCTTGGCGCCGGGGTGGTTGCCGAGCACCTTGTCCTCGACAGCGGCCAGGGCGGCGTACGCGCTGCCTGTCGCGAGGTTCTGCCAGGTGGTCCGTTCCGGGCCGCGCAGGTCCGGTGCTGTGGATTCGACGAGGGTTCGGCGGGTCTCCACGGCCCCGGTGAACAGCCTCAGCCGCTGTCCGTCGAGGCTCCCGGCGAGCCGCGCCCCGGCGAGAACAGCGTCCTCCTGGGCCAGTGCCTCTCCGGCGCGGGAGAATTCGAGCAGTACGCGCGCGTCGGAGCCGAGTTCGGCGTCCTGGATGCCGGTGAGCGCACCGCCGACGGCGAAGGCCGCCGAGATGGTCCTGGTGTACCGCGCGTACGTCTCGGCCCATCCGGTACGACGGTCGAGGACCGCAGTCCGCAGCGCGCGCAGTTGCTCGACGCCGACGACGAAGGTCTCCAGGCGGTCCGCGACTCCGGCGGGCAGTTCCTCGGCGTCGGCGACGGTGTTGCGGTCGCCGAGGCGCAGCTTCGCCACGGCCCGGTCGGTGCGCTCGCCGAGGGTCCTGAGGTCGATGCCGGGGACGGCGGCCGGATCGGTGGCATGGCGTACGGCGACCGCGCGTTCGGCCTGGAGCGCGGCGACGACGACGGCGACCGGGGCGCGCACCTGGGAGTCGACGCGCTGCAACTGCCGCAGCCGGGCGACATCCTGGGCCGTGGTGACGGTGGCGTACGCCCACAGCGCGAGCAGGGAGACGACCGGCACCATCAGAAGGCAGACGATCTTGGCGCGGACGGTCCCTGGTCGCAGTCGTCGGCGTCCCGCGCGCGTGGGTATCTCGTCGGGCAGGCCTCCGACGAGTTCTTCGGCGCCTTCGTCGGCCGGCGGACCGGCGTGGGCGCGGCGTCCGCGCACCGGGGGCGGAGGCGCCGGGACGGCGCCGGCTCTGGGGGTCCTACGGGGTGTACGCATGGCCTCCTCGCTCGTGGTGTGGTTCGGGGCGCTCCTCTAGCGGGCAGCGACGCTCTCGACCGGTCGCTGGGCGGACGCGGATGCCTCGCGTTCTCCGGCGGTCGGCGACAGCGCGACGAACGCCGAGGTCAGGAAGAGATAGGACCCGAGGCCGACGGCGAGGGGGAAGATGAACTGCATCGCCGTGGCCCCGGGCAGCACCTCGCCGGAGGGCGTGACGTCCACGCGCACGGCGAACATCCCGGTGTAGTGCATGCTGCTGACCGCGGCGCCCATGACGAGCGAGGCGACGGTCACCGCGATCGGCGACCTGATGTTCAGCGCCGCCCACAGTGCGGCGGTGGCCGCGACGACGGCGATCACCACGGAGAGCGCGACGAGCGCCGGGTCGTAGTTCACGTCACCGTGCAGCCGTACCGCGGCCATGCCGAGATAGTGCATGCTCGCCACGCCCAGCCCGGTGGTGAGTCCGCCGACGAGGAGCGCGCGGGCGCGGTCGTGCCCGTATCCGACGGCGAAGACCCCGGTGGAGACGACGGCCATGGCGACGAGAAGGCTGAGGATGGTCAGCGGCACGTTGTAGCGGATGTCGGTGCCGCCGACGCTGAAGCCGAGCATGGCCACGAAGTGCATGGTCCAGATGCCGGTGCCGATCGCGGAGGCCGCGGTGACGAGCCAGTTGCGGCGCGAGCGTCCGGTCGCGCCGAGGGCCCGGACGGTGCAGCGCAGCCCGAGGGCGGCGCCCATGCAGGCCATTACGTATGACAGTACGGGGGTCAGCCAGCCGAAGGCCGCGTGGTCCAGGTGTCCCATGACCACGGGACGCTAGTGGGGGCACGGGAGCACGAAGGGGGCGCATTTCGAAAGGTAGTGAAATATGACAGGGAACTGCGACTGAACGACCGAGTCCGGCTCGAACATGCGCGCCGTGGGGTGCTTCGCGTCTGTGCGGGATCATGCGGACCATGAGCGACGACCACACACACGTCCAGGAATTCTTCACCGCCCGCGCGGCCGACTGGGACCGCAAGTTCTCCGGCGATGAGCCCGTCTACGCCGCCGCGGTCGCCGAGTTGGGGCTGCGGAAGGGCGCCCGGGTGCTGGACGCGGGCTGTGGCACCGGGCGGGCCCTGACGCCGCTGCGTGCCGCCGTGGGGCCCTCGGGAGTGGTCCTGGGAGCGGATCTGACCCCGGCCATGCTGGAGGAGGCGGTGCGAGCTGGGAGGAACCTCGACGGGCAGTTGCTGCTCGCCGACGTGGCCGCCCTTCCGCTGCGCTCGGAGTCGCTCGACGCCGTGTTCGCGGCAGGTCTGATCGCGCATCTGCCGCATCCTGGTGAGAACCTGCGGGAACTCGCGCGCGTGGTGCGCCCCGGCGGCACCCTGGCGTTGTTCCACCCGATCGGCAGGGCGGCGCTGGCCGCCCGGCAGGGGCGCCGGATCACCCCGGAGGATCTGCGCGCGGAGGCCAACCTCGGTCCGCTGCTGGCCGGTTCCGGGTGGCGCATGACGTCGTACGTGGACGAGGACGCCCGGTTCCTGGCGCTGGCTGTCCGGACGGTCTGACCCGGGCCGTCAACGGCGTACGGAGCCCGTCACCCGCGCATGCCCTCTTCTGCCGCCGGAACTCCAACCCTACGTTGGTAGGAGCAGATGAACGATCAACCATGGCAACCACACAGGGGGAGGGTGGTCCACATGTTCGGCGGAATCCATAAATCGTTCACCAGATTTCTTCATTCCTGGCGCTCGGAAGTGGGCGCGGGGCAGGAGAAGCGCACGCACAATCTCTTCGAGGCCGCTGCCGTGTATGTGTCGGCATGCGCGGAGGACGACCAGGATCAGATGGACGAGGCCGTGGCCTGGGTGTCCCCGGAGGCGTTGTCCTTCGGGGTGAACGAGCTGGCGTGCCGTGCCGTCATCGCACTGGCCAGGGAGCGCGACGAGTCACCGCGGACGGTGGCCAGGGATCTCCTCGGACTCCCGGCCACCTGACCGAAGCGGGCACATCCGGTCGATTCCTCCCTGTCCGGCGGGAAAACAGCAGCTCCGGGTGGGGTGGGAGTCGTGACAAGGACCTTCCGCTCGGATTAGGGTGCGCGCCGATGGACGAACCGATGGGGAGGCTGGGATGGCAGAGACGGACGAGGAGGCCGTCGCCGCCGAGGACGACGCGCTCTATGTGCTCACGGCGGTGCTGCTGACGCCCGCGCAGTTCCCGAGCGTGCTGGGCGACGACTATCCGGAGGCCTGTGCGGCGCTCGGCCTCGCGCCGTTCGCCGACGGATACGGGCTGGTGCTCGGCCAGGACGGCGACGGCGCGCGGTGGACGGTGGTCATCGACGACGTCTCCCTGGTCGCGGTCGCGATCGCGTCGTGGGACTGCGGTATGGAGTACGACCTGTCCCCGGAGGAGCACACGGTCGTCGCCGCCCTGCCGGGCTGGCCTCTCGCGGTCGCCGTCGCGGCTCCGGATGTGCCCGCCCCGCACGACCCGGGCCCCGAACTCACGGACCGGCCGCCGCTCGCTCCGCCGGACACCACCACCTGGGGCCCGGCCCAGCGGCGTCTGGGCGCCGACGAGATCGCGCTCCAGTGGGCGACCTGGCGGGAGCAGCTCAGCGACGCGGACTTCACCCCACCGGGCGGCAGGTCCGCGACACCCGAGGCTCCCGAGGCATCCGGGGGCGAGCCGGACGGCGCCGAGCCGGACACGGACCAGGTCGCGGAGGCGGCCGACCCGGCCGAGGACACCGTGAACCGGGCCGAAGGCACCGTGAACCGGCCCCGTGCCGGGATCCGGCGGGTCCTCGCGGAGGCACGCGCGTACGTGGAGACGCCTCCGCCGCTCGGCCGCGTCCGCTCCTCCTTCGCTCCGGGCGACGCGCGGACACTGCGCGCCGACGGTCCCGGCTGGTCGATGGTGGCCAGGACCGACGACATCGCCTTCGTGCTGCTCGACGACGAGCCCGGAGAGGTGCTGCCGGTGGGCCGGGGACCGGAACTTCCCGGCCTCCTCGAAGCGCTCGACAAGATGGCCGTACGCCCCAGTTGAGCCCCGCTGAGCCCCACCCGGACACCTGTGGTTCCAGGCGGAGTTCAGCAGGTCGGGGCGTCAGCCGGGGTGGGGCGCGGGCGGCACCGGGTCGCGGCGCCTCAGCGGCCGATCTCCTTCTTGCGTGAGACACGGCGCAGCCTGCGCCGCTGTGCGGGGTCCAGCGTGAGATAGGCAGCCGCCGGGACTCCCAGCACTATCAGCAGCGCGGCCCACCACGGCAGCCAGAACAACAGGATGATCCCGACTGCCACGCCCCCTGCGGCGATCTTCGCGTTCCTCGACATGAGTGTCGCCTCCTTCGCGGCCACGGCCGCTCTCTGCTCTGAAAACGGGTCCGCGCCTCCCACGGTTCCGGACCGCGACCCTGAGACGTCCCTGAGACGCGACCCTTAGATGCCCCTGAGGGGCTCTCCCACCTCGTACATGTGACGCAGGGCCTGCCGGTACGAGTCGACGAGCCCAGTCTCCGTATAGGGAATACCCATCTCACGGCAGTAGGCGCGCACCGTCGGCTGGGCGAGCCGCAGATGGGGGCGGGGCATGCTCGGGAAGAGGTGGTGCTCGACCTGGTAGTTGAGGCCGCCGAGGAACCAGTCGGTCAGGGCGCTGCCGCGGACGTTGCGGGAGGTGAGCACCTGGCGGCGCAGATGGCCCCAGCGCTCGCCGTCGGGGTCGGGCATCTCCATGCCCTTGTGGTTGGGCGCGAAGGCCAGGCCGAGGTGGAGGCCGAGCAGCGCCTGGTGGACGGCGGCGAAGGCGAGTGCCTGGCCGACGGAGACGGAGGTCAGCAGCAGCGTCGTGTACGCGGCGACGTGAGTCACCAGAAGGACGGCCTCCACGGCCCGTTCCCGGGGCGCCTGTCGGCGCAGGTCCCCGAAGCCGGAGATCTTCAGGGCGATGCCTTCGAGGAGGGTGAGCGGGAAGAAGAGCCAGGCCTGGTTGCGGGTGAGCCAGCGCCGGAAGCCGGTGCGGTGCCGAGCCTGTTCGCCGGTGAAGACCAGGACGTCGGCGACGACGTCGGGGTCCTTGTCGATGTGGTTGGGGTTGGCGTGGTGCCGGTTGTGCTTGTCGATCCACCAGGAATAGCTCATCCCCAGCAGCAGGTCGGCGTGGAACAGGCCGATCGCACGGCCTACAGCCTTGTTGCCGGTGACCTGGGCGTGGCCCGCGTCGTGGCCTATGAAGGCGGTGCGGGCGCAGAACACGGCGAGCGGCGGTGCGAGGAGCAGGACCCACCAGGAGCTGCCGATCAGCACGATGCCGGTGACGATGCCGGCCAGCGCGAGCAGGTTGCCGACGATGCCGAGGGCGTACCAGGTGTGCCGCCGTTCCAGAAGGCCCTGCCCTCTGATGGTGCGCAGGAGCGGGGCGAAGTCGCTGCCGCCGGACTGCGCGGCGGGAGAACCCGGAGATTCGGCGGCAAGGGCGGCGGTCTGGGACATGGTCGGTCTCCGGCTCTCTTCGGGCATCGGGCTGACCTGAGGAAACGTACGAAGCGGACACCCTCGGCGACCATGACGCCACCACCCGTGTCCGTGCGGGGGAAATCCCCGCCGCCTTGAGGGGGTTGATGGCACCCCTTCGGCAAAGTGACCTGGGTCATGACTCGGCCATGCGGGGTTGGCCCTCGGGGTGCTGTACTCTCGGCGACCCGGACCCCAGTAGTCAAATTTGAGGAATGCGGCCATCGCTGTGCAGAGGATTCCCGCGGCAACACCGTCCGAGATCTCCGAACTGGCCCGCTGCTGTGCCGTGTTCGTGCCCGCCGATCCGGCCCGCACCGGCACGGTCGCGTTCTGGCGGCCCGACGACGACCCACCGCTCGCCGTCGCCGCCGGAACCGTCGACGAGCTGACCGTTGTCCTGCCGGGCGACCACGGTGTCAAGCGAACGCGGGTGACCGCCGTCCTGCTCCCGGTGCGTGCGGCGCTGCCGGTCCTCACGCGCGCGCGTGCCGCCGCACAGGCCCATCGGGCGACGGCGTTCTGGGGGACGGCCGCCGTTCTCGCCCTGCAACTGGCCGCGCGCGGGCTGCTGTTGCCCGGCCTGTCCGCACGGGACCACGACGCCTGGCGGGCCGGTCCACTGGGCGCGTCGGACGTGGAGCGTGTCCGCGAACTCGCCGCCGCGATGCCCCCGGACGCACACGCCGTGCCGTTGGAGGGCACGGAGCCGCCCCGGCTGCCCGACCCGGAGCGGCTGCTGCGCGCTTTCCTGGACGCGGTGGCCGACTCGCTGCCCCGCTCCCCCGCAGCCTCTCTCGCCACGGGCGGAGCCGCCTACGCGATGCGGGAACCGCAGCACGTGCCGGAGCAGCGCGCGTGGGCCACCGAGGTCGCCGCCGGGCACGACGCGGGCGTACGGATCTCGCTGCGGATCGAGGTTCCGGGTCTGGCGTCCGCCGAACCGGACGAGACGGCTCTCCGCTTCCGGGCCGTGCTCCAGGTGCACAGTGTCAGCGAGCCCGGGCTCGTCGCGGACGCGGCCGAGGTGTGGGCCGGGACCGGCGGCTCCGCCTTCGGCCCGCGCGCGCGGATGGACGCCCTGCTCGCGCTGCGCCGCGCGGCCCGGACCTGGCCTCCGCTGACGCCCCTGCTCTCGGCGGCCGTGCCGGACGCCGTCGAACTGGCCGCCGAAGAGGTCACCGAGTTGCTCAGGGAGGGCGCCCGCGCGCTGTCCGCCGCCGGGGTCGAGGTGCACTGGCCCAAGGAACTGGCCCGCAAGCTGACGGCCCGCGCGGTCGTCGGCCCGCCCGACGACGACACGAGCCCCGGGAAGGTCCCGTCGGACACGCCGTCGTTCTTGTCGGCCGACGCGCTGCTCGCCTTCAACTGGTGGTTCGCCCTGGGCGACCAGCAGCTCACGCGGGAGGAGCTGGACCGGCTCGCCGAGGCGAACCGCCCGGTGGTGCGGCTGCGCGACCAGTGGGTCCTCGTCGACCCCGGGGAGGTTCGCCGCGCCCATGCGCAGCAGGACCGCAAGGTCACGCCGGTCGACGCCCTCAGCGCCGCCCTGACGGGCTCGACGGAGGTCGACGGGCGCCAGGTGGAGGTGCGGCCCACCGGCTGGCTGGCGGCCCTGCGGGACCGCATCTCGGACCCGGAGGCACAGGACCCGGTCGGTCAGCCGGCCGCTCTCGCTGCGCCCCTGCGCGACTACCAGCTGCGGGGCCTGAACTGGCTCGCCCGGATGACCTCCCTGGGGCTCGGCTGCTGTCTGGCCGACGACATGGGCCTCGGCAAGACGATCACCCTGATCGCGCTGCATCTGCACCGGCAGACCGACGAGTCGGCGGCGGGACCCACCCTCGTCGTCTGTCCGACGTCCCTGATGGGCAACTGGCAGCGCGAGATCGAGCGGTTCGCGCCCGGTACGCCCGTCCGCCGCTTCCACGGGTCGCGGCGCAGTCTGGAAGCCCTGGCCGACGGCGAGTTCGTGCTCACCACCTACGGGACGATGCGCCTGGACGCGCGTCGGCTGGCCGAGGTGCCGTGGGGCATGGTCGTGGCGGACGAGGCACAGCACGTCAAGAACCCGTACTCGGAGACGGCCCGGGAGCTGCGGTCCATCGGTGCACGCGCACGCGTGGCGCTCACCGGTACTCCGGTGGAGAACAACCTGTCGGAGTTGTGGGCGATCCTCGACTGGACGACTCCTGGGCTGCTGGGCCGGCTCGGCACCTTCCGCTCGCGGTACGCGCAGTCCGTCGAGGGCGGTCAGGACCCGGCCGCCGCGGAGCGTCTGGCCAGGCTCGTACGGCCGTTCCTGCTGCGACGGCGCAAGTCGGATCCGGGTATCGCTCCCGAGCTGCCGCCGAAGACGGAGACCGACCGTGCCGTGTCGCTCACCAAGGAGCAGACAGGACTGTACGAGGCCGTGGTCCGGGAGACGCTGGCGGAGATCTCCGGCGCCGACAGCATGGCCCGGCGCGGGCTGATCGTGAAGCTGCTGACCGGTCTGAAGCAGATCTGCAACCATCCGGCGCAGTTCCTCAAGGAGGACCGGCCGAAGATCGCGGGGCGCTCCGGGAAGCTGGAGCTGCTGGACGAGTTGCTCGACACCATCCTCTCCGAGGGGGCGAGCGTTCTGGTCTTCACCCAGTACGTGCGGATGGCGCGGCTCCTGGAACGGCATCTGGCGGCACGCGGCGTACCCACGCAGTTCCTCCACGGCGGCACGCCGGTCACGGAACGCGAGGCGATGGTGGAGCGTTTCCAGGAGGGTGAAGTACCGGTCTTCCTGCTGTCGTTGAAGGCCGCGGGCACCGGCCTGAACCTGACCAGGGCGGAGCATGTCGTGCACTACGACCGCTGGTGGAATCCCGCGGTCGAGGCCCAGGCCACGGACCGCGCGTACCGCATCGGGCAGAACCGCCCCGTGCAGGTGCACCGGCTGATCGCCGAGGGCACGATCGAGGACCGCATCGCCGAGATGCTGAACCGCAAGCAGGCTCTGGCCGACGCGGTGCTCGGCTCCGGCGAGGCCGCGCTCACGGAACTGACGGACACCGAACTGGCCGATCTGGTGCGGCTGCGAGGGGGCGCGCGATGAATCAACACAGCGTTGACGAGCACAACAGGGACGCGCGCAACGGTGACGACTACGACGGCGAGGCATACGAGGGCGACGCGTCCGGTGTCGGCCTGGAGCGCACGTTCGCCGCGCTGCCCCCGCCAGCGGGGCGAGGGTTCGCGGAGACGTGGTGGGGGCGTGCCTGGCTGAAGTCGCTGGAGGACGCGGCGCTGGACTCCGAACAGGTGCGGGCGGGACGTCGGCTCGCGCGCGCGGGAGCCGTGGGCGCCGTGTCGGTGCGTCCGGGACGCATCACCGCCGTCGTCCAGGACCTCGACCGCACCACGCACCGTTCCGACGTCCTGCTGCAGGAGCTGTCCGGCGACCAATGGGACCGCTTTCTGGACATGGCCGTCGAACGGGCCGGTCATATCGCGGCCCTGCTCGACCGGGAGATGCCTCCGCACCTGGTGGAGGACTCGGCCGCCGCCGGAGTCGAACTCCTGCCCGGCATGGGCGATCTGGAGCCGGAGTGCGACTGCGGCGCCTGGGACCACTGCGGTCATACGGCGGCTCTCTGCTACCAGGTCGCTCGGCTGCTGGATCAGGACCCGTTCGTCCTGCTGCTGATGCGGGGACGCGGCGAACGCGCCCTGCTGGACGACGTACAGAGCCGTAGCGCCGCGCCTGCCGACGGTTCCGCCGTGCCGGCGGGTGTGGACGCGGCCGAGGCGTACGCGGCCGGGGACATCCTCCCCGCGCTGCCCGCCCTGCCTCAGCTGCCCGAAGCGCCCGGGATACCGCCGGCCCTGGACACCGAGGTCCCGCCCGCGCCCGGGGTGGACCCGGGCGCGCTGGAGTTCCTGGCCGCGCGGACGGCCGTGCAGGCGCATCGGCTGCTTGCCGAGGCGCTCGGGTCCGGTCATGAGCGGCGGCCGGTCGAGGAGGAGTTGACGGTGTCTCAGGACGCCGTCCGGCTGGCTGTGGGCGGCCCTTCGGGGCCCGTTTCGGACCGGCTCGCCAAGGGGTCCGGTCGCAGCCGGGAGCAGTTGGCGTCGGCCGGCCGGGCCTGGCTGTCAGGAGGTACGGCGGCGCTGTCGGTGCTGGAGGAGGAGTGGGCGGTCGAGGGCGAGGAACTCGCACGCGCGCGTGCCGCTCTCGACTCGGCCTGGGACGAGGGCGGGCGACCGGCGTTGCGGGCGGCGCGCAACCGGTGGACGGTGGTCGGCGCGGGCAGCCAGCTGCGCCTGGGGCGTGACGGCCGCTGGTGGCCGTACCGGAAGGAGAGCGGCCGTTGGGCGCCCGCCGGGCGGTCGGCACAGGACCCGGCAACCGCCCTGGCGTCGCTGGAGCACATGGCCCCGGAGGAGTCTCTCTGAAGGCCCTGGAAAGGGGCCGATCGAGCGGCACGCACGCGTGGAGCTCGATCTGCCGGGCCGTCAGGTCAGTGGTGCGGTGAGTTTCCGGGTGCCGGAGCCGAGGTCGGCGGCCAGGCTGCACGCGACCTTGTCGATGCCCAACCGGTAGCTCGCGGTGTCCGGGTACTGCACCAGGCTGCCCCGCACGGTACCTGCGGGCTGCTCGGCCGCCGCGCGCTCCAGGGGAGACCGGCACAGGGCGGACGCGGCCTTCTTCAGGGCGGCGTCCGTCGAGTGACCGCCTTCCAGCTCTGCCACCTTCACGACCTCGGCGTCGTGCGGTCCGTCGCACGCGCGCTTCGCGGCCTGTCCGGGGTGGGAGGCGTCGGTGTCGAAGCAGTCGCCCGTTCGCAGCATGTAGTACGGGACTTCTTCGCCGGACAGGGGGATGAGCGACTCCAGGTCGCTCGGGAACTCGCTCGGCAGATCCGTGGGGAACTCGGTCGGAAGCTCGGTGGGGAACCCGGACGGCAGTTCCGTGGGCAACTTGGTGGGGAGCTTCGTGGGCAGTTCGGTCGGGAGGCTGAACGACGGCTCGGGGGTGCCGCTCGAACTCTGGCTGCTCTCCGGTGGGTTCTTCTCCGGGTCGTCGCCTCCGGAGGCCAGGAGCACCACGGCGACGACGGCTCCGAGCACGACGATCGCGGCGATCAGGATCAGGAGCGGACTCGGACGCCTGCCCGGCCCTCGGTGTCCGCCCGGGTCACCGGGCTGCCCGGGCTGCTCCGGCGGCAGCCAGTTGCCGCCGCCCGGAGGAGGCCCGTAGCCACCGCTGCCGTTGCCCTCGTAAGGAGGGCCGTAGCCCCCGCTTCCGTAGCCTCCTCCGGAGGGCGGGCCGAAGCCTTCAGGAGGTGGTCCGAAGCCACCGCCCGGAGGCGGAGCGCCCCCCGGCGGCCCGGGCGGCTGAGGCGGTACGGGCGGCATGGCCATACCGTCAAGACTCGCCGCGAACCGGTCAGCACGCGACCCCCACGCGGAAGTTGATACGGCCTCATGCCATGGACCGCACGATTCCGGAGCAATCCGTGCGAGGACCGGTCACAGGGGATCAACCGGAGCACAGCCGATGCGGCAGTGAACCGGGGACACCCGTCGGAGACGGGTGTCCCCGGTACGCGACTCAGCCGCGCGCCCCCAGCAGGTGGTCCATGGCCAGCTGGTCGAGCTGCTCGAAGGCCATGCCGCGCGCGGCGGTCGCCTCCACGTCGAACTCCTCGAAGGCCGAGCGGTCCGCGAGCAGGCCCGCCAGGCCGTCCGCGGCCGTCTGCTGCGCCAGCTCGTCCAGGCGCGAGGCACGCAGGGCCGCCTGGACCTCAGGGTCGGCGCGGAAGGCCGCCGCACGCTCCTTCAGGATGAGGTAGTTGCGCATGCAGCCGGCCGCCGAGGCCCACACGCCGTCGAGGTCCTCGGTCCGCGGCGGCTTGAAGTCGAAGTGCTTCGGGCCCGCGTAACCGGCGCTCTCCAGAAGGTCGACCAGCCAGAAGGCGGCACGCAGGTCACCGGCGCCGAAGCGCAGGTCCTGGTCGTACTTGATGCCGGACTGGCCGTTGAGGTCGATGTGGAAGAGCTTGCCCGCCCACAGGGCCTGGGCGATGCCGTGCGGGAAGTTCAGCCCGGCCATCTGCTCGTGCCCGACCTCGGGGTTGACGCCGTACAGCTCCGGGCGCTCCAGACGCTCGATGAAGGCAAGGGCGTGGCCGACCGTCGGCAGCAGGATGTCGCCGCGCGGCTCGTTCGGCTTGGGCTCGATCGCGAACTTCAGGTCGTAGCCCTGGGAGATCACGTACTCGCCGAGGAGGTCGAAGGCCTCCTTCATCCGGTCCAGAGCCACGCGTACGTCCTTGGCGGCGCCGGACTCGGCGCCTTCCCGGCCGCCCCAGGCGACGTAGGTCTCCGCGCCGAGTTCGACCGCGAGGTCGATGTTGCGGATCGTCTTGCGCAGCGCGTAGCGGCGCACTTCACGGTCGTTCGCGGTGAACGCGCCGTCCTTGAAGACGGGGTGCGTGAAGAGGTTGGTGGTGGCCATCGGCACCTTCATGCCGGTCGCGTCGAGGGCCTGGCGGAAGCGCTTGATGTGCGACTCGCGCTCGGCGTCCGAGGACCCGAACGGGATCAGGTCGTCGTCGTGGAAGGTCACCCCATGGGCGCCCAGCTCGGACAGGCGCTGCACCGTCTCGACCGGGTCGAGCGCACGGCGGGTGGCGTCGCCGAACGGGTCCCGTCCCTGCCAGCCGACGGTCCACAGGCCGAAGGTGAACCTGTCATCGGGGGTGGGCTGGTAGTTCATGCCGCGGCTCCTTGCTGCTCCGACTATTTCGTCATGGCGGTTTACAAATTAGTATGCGGAAGCATCTCTGGGAAGAGACAACGTGTCCTTGAAACGTTTCCCTGAGCAGAGACTGAGGGTGGGGACGGGTCGCCGCGACCCGGACAGGCACCGGAAAACACCAGGCCAGATCCCGCGGAGCCGCGGAAAAGGGAGAGCCCGATGTCAGCAGCCGAGGGTCCGCTCGTCGTCGGCGTGGACACGTCGACCCAGTCCACCAAGGCGCTGGTCGTAGACGCGGCCACCGGACAGGTCGTGGCGAGCGGCCAGGCCTCGCACACCGTCACCACCGGGGCGGGCCGCGAGAGCGACCCGCGGCAGTGGTGGAACGCCCTGTGCGAGGCGCTGAGCCAATGCGGTGACGCGGCCCGCGAGGCCGCCGCCGTGTCGATCGGCGGCCAGCAGCACGGGCTCGTCACCCTGGACGCCCAGGGCGAGCCGGTCCGTCCGGCAATGCTGTGGAACGACGTGCGCTCGGCGCCGCAGGCCCGCCGCCTGGTCGAGGAACTGGGCGGCGCGAAGACCTGGGCGGAGCGCACCGGAAGCGTGCCGGGCGCCTCCTTCACGGTCACGAAGTGGGCCTGGCTGGCGGAGCACGAGCCGGAGGCACTGCGCGCCACCAAGGCCGTACGGCTCCCCCACGACTACCTCACCGAACGGCTCACGGGCCAGGGCACCACCGACCGCGGCGATGTCTCCGGCACCGGCTGGTGGGCGTCCGGGACGGAGGCGTACGACGCGGAGGTGCTCGCACATGTGGGGCTCGACCCCGCGCTGCTGCCCCGGGTGGTCCGCCCCGGTGAGGTGGCCGGGACCGTCCGCGACAGCCATGACCTGCCGTTCTCCAAGGGCACCCTGGTCGCCGCAGGGACCGGCGACAACGCCGCCGCCGCGCTCGGACTCGGGCTGCGCCCCGGCACTCCGGTGCTGAGCCTCGGCACCTCGGGCACGGTGTACGCGGTCTCGACGCACCGGCCCGCCGACCCGACCGGCACCGTCGCGGGCTTCGCCGACGCGCGCGGGGACTGGCTGCCGCTGGCCTGCACCCTCAACTGCACGCTCGCCGTGGACCGTGTCGCGGCCCTGCTCGGCCTGGACCGCGAGGCCGTCGAACCCGGCACGGCCGTCACCCTGCTGCCCTACCTGGACGGCGAGCGCACCCCGAACCTCCCGGGTGCCTCGGGACTGCTGCACGGGCTGCGCCACGACACGACCGGCGGACAGCTGCTCCAGGCCGCATACGACGGTGCCGTGCACTCGCTGCTCGGCGCCCTCGATCTGGTGCTCGACGCGGACGCCGACCGCTCGGTGCCGCTGCTGCTGATCGGCGGCGGGGCGCGCGGCACGGCCTGGCAGGAGACCGTACGTCGGCTGTCGGGGCGGCCCGTCCAGGTGCCCGAGGCGAAGGAGCTGGTCGCGCTCGGCGCCGCGGCCCAGGCGGCAGGGCTGCTGACCGGCGAGGACCCGGCCGCGGTGGCCCGGCGCTGGGACACGGCCCGGGGGCCGGTCCTGGACGCGGTGGAGCGGGACCAGGCGACGCTGGACCGGATCGCCGGGGTACTCTCCGACGCATCGCCGCTGCTGGAGCGGGGTACGGACGTCGGCTGACGCATACGAACCGGCGTAGGAGCACGTCCGCGAAAGCCGGCGTCGCTGACACCCACCGAGGACTGAGGGAGGCATGACCGCACCGCTGCACGAGGCCCGTCCGCCCGGCGCGGGCGCCCGGCTGCCCGACACCCAGCAGGGCATGCGCCGCCGCAACCTCGCGCGCGTGATGCACACCGTCAGCGCCGAGGGGCCGCTCTCCCGTGCCGGGGTCGCCTCGCACATCGGGCTGACGCGGGCCGCGGTGTCGACGCTCGTGGACGAGCTGATCCGCTCGGGGCTGCTCGAAGAGCTGGGCCCCGAGCGACCGGGCCGAGTGGGGCGCCCCGGATCGGCGCTCGCCGTGAGCGGGCGTGGTCCGGCCGGGATCGGCGCGGAGGTGGGTGTCGACCATCTCGCGGTGTGCGCGGTCGATCTGCGGGGCGAGGTGCGGGCGCGCGCCGTGCGCCACGGTGCACATCGCGGGCGCTCCCCCGAACCGGTGATCGAGGAACTGACCGGGCTGGTGCGGAAGGTGATCGCCGAGGCGGAGCGCGAGGGCCTGTGGCCGGCCGGCCTCGCGGTCGCCGTGCCGGGACTCGTGGCCCGCGACGGACGCACGGTCGTCCGCGCCCCCAACCTCGACTGGCACGACACGGATCTCGGCGCCCTGCTCCCCGCCGAGTTCCCGCTGACCGTGGACAACGAGGCCAACCTCGGCGCGCTGGCGGAGCTCTGGCTCGGCGACGGCACCCCACCCGACTTCCTGCATGTGTCGGCCGAGATCGGCATCGGCGCGGCGGTGGTCGTGGACGGACGGCTGCTGCGCGGAACGCGGGGTTTCGCGGGCGAGCTGGGGCATGTGCCGGTGTGGCCGGAGGGACCGGAGTGCGTGTGCGGCGGTCGTGGCTGCCTGGAGCAGTACGCGGGTGAGGAGGCGGTCCTGCGGGCGGCGGGCGTCGAGCCGGGCGAGGACCGGGTCGGGCTGCTCGCGGAGCGCGCCGCCCAGGGCGACCCGGATGTACGGCGGGTCCTGGAGGAGGCCGGCACGGCACTCGGTATCGCGCTGACCGGAGCGGTCAATCTGCTGGACCCCGAGACGGTCGTCCTGGGCGGTGCGCTGTCCGAGCTCGCGCCGTGGCTGCTGCCGTCGCTGGAGGCGGAACTGGACCGGCGTACGACGGGACCCGCCTGTGCGGTGTCGGTGTCGCGGCTGGGGCCCGAGGGTCCGCTGCTGGGCGCCGCGCACTCGGTGGTGCGGGCGGTGCTGGACGATCCGGGGGCGGTGGCGGGGCGGGGCTGAGCGACTCCGACCGGTCGGACGGTGGGGGCGGGCTGAGCGCCTCCGCCGCGGCCGTTGTCCGCCGCACAGTGCACCACCCTCACCCGTTCGGGTGGCCGAGTTATCCACAATCGCTCGGTCGTCCACCGAAATCCATGGGCTCTTCCTGCCCGACCGCCGGGCGCCGTAGCGTGATCCACGTGAGGCCCGGCCGTCCTGGTGGCGGTTGGTGCGAACCCCCTCCACCGACCGTCCGCAGAACGGAGTTGGCAGCTGTGAGCGACCCCAAAATCCTGACCGTACGCCCCGAACCGGGCGAGTACGCCTGGACGTTCGGCGGTGCGCCGCCCGTCGCACGGATCACGCCGGGCACCGTCCTCGACCTGTACACGGAGGACTGTTTCGCCGGCCGGGTGCGGTCCGAGAAGGACCTGGTGTCCGAGGTGTGCGAGTTCCCGTTCCTGAATCCGCAGACGGGTCCCTTCCATGTGGAGGGCGCCGAGCCGGGAGACACGGTCGCCGTGCACTTCGTGTCCATCGAACCGGCCCGGGACTGGGCGGCGTCGACGACGGTCCCGCTGTTCGGGGCGCTCACGTCCACGCACACCACGGCCACGTTGCAGCCGGCGCTGCCGGAGACGGTCTGGATCTGGCAGCTCGACCGGACACGGCGTACGGCGCTGTTCCGCGCGCGGGACAGCGACATCGAGATCGAGCTGCCCATGGACCCGATGCACGGCACGGTGGGTGTGGCGCCCGCCAACCTGGAGGTGCGGTCCGCGCTGGTGCCCGACGCGCACGGCGGGAACATGGACACGCCGGAGATGCGGGCCGGTGTCACCTGCTATCTCGGGGTGAACGTCGAGGGCGCGCTGCTCAGCCTCGGCGACGGGCACGCGCGGCAGGGCGAGGGCGAGACCTGTGGGGTCGCCGTCGAGTGCGCGATGAACACCGTGGTGATCGTCGAACTGCTCAAGGGAGTCGCCACCCCCTGGCCGCGTATCGAGTCCGACACGCACATCATCTCGACCGGCTCGGCACGGCCGTTGGAGGACGCGTTCCGGATATCCCAGCTCGACCTGGTGCGGTGGCTGGTGCGGGACTACGGGTTCAGTGAGCTGGACGCGTACCAGTTCGCGACGCAGGCCGTCGAGTCGCCGCTGGCCAATGTCTGCGACACCAACTACACATGTGTGGCGAAGATCCGGAAGGAGTGGCTGCCCGCGCGCGAGACCCATCGCGGGCTGCACGCACAGTTGCGCGAGACGGCGGCGGCGCTACGGCTCTGAGCCAGGAAGCCTGTCTGTCGGGCATCTGCAACCCCCTTGGCACAGCAGTGCGTCTCTCGACCCGTACTCCCCCACTCCCTGTTGTTACTCCCCCTCTCGAAAGGCCCTTCACGGATGGCGCGGATCAGGTCGTTCCCCAGCAGACGGCGGCTGTTGAAGAACGCCGCGCTCGCCGTCGGCCCCTACGCCCTGCTCCCCGCTCCCCGGATCGGCGCCCAACCCCCGTCCCGCGACTACCCCCTCGGCACCTGGGAGCCGGCGAGCACCGCCAACTACACGCCGGCCGGCCGCCCCGGTACCCAGGTCCCCGACCTCGTCGTCATCCACGTCACCCAGGCGTCCTACGCCAACACCCTGGCCGTCTTCCAGCACCCGGACAAGAAGGTGTCCGCGCACTACGTCGTGCGGTCCGGCGACGGACACGTGGCGCAGTGCGTACGCGAGCACGACATCGCCTGGCACGCGGGCGACTGGGACCACAACCTGCGCAGCATCGGCATCGAACACGAAGGGTGGGTGGACCAGCCCGGATATTTCACGGACGTCCTGTACGAGAAGTCGGCGCGGCTCACCGCGACGATCTGCGCGCGCTACGGCATACCGAGGGACCGCGCGCACATCATCGGGCACTACGAAGTGCCCGGCACCGATCACACGGACCCCGGACCCGAATGGGACTGGACACGCTACATACGCCTCGTCAACACCGCCTGAGCGAAACAGTGGTGGCGTCGTTCGGTCGACTCCGTCCAAACGGTTGTCCGGGTCCAGCCCCGGAGTGACGATGTCACCAGCCGCATCGCCTACCGGGGAGGCCGAGTTGACCGATCCATGGGTGGCCCTGGAACCGGGGGCCGACCCCGTCGAACGGGTCAGGGTGCTGCGTCGCGCGCACGAGACGTTCACCGAGGCGGGGACGGTGACCCGGCCGGTGCGTTCCGTGGTGGCGGACTCCTGGCGCCGCTCCGCCCGGGCGGGGGTGGGGCCGGACGGCTCGGCGAGCGTGGAGCTGATGGACGGCGACCTCGGCGCCTACCGCGCGGAGCACCCGCTGGCCCGGGTGATGCCCCTGATCCGTGAACTCATGGGCACCTTCGCCGCCGACGGCGAGCATCTGCTCGCGGTGTGCGACGCGCAGGGCAGGCTGCTGTGGGTCGAGGGACACCCCGCGACCAGACGGCAGGCGGGACGGATCAACTTCGTACCCGGTGCGCGCTGGGCGGAGTCGGCGGTCGGTACGAACGCGCCGGGTACGGCGGTCGCCGTGGACCGGCCGGTGCAGGTGTTCGCGGCCGAGCACTTCAGCCGGCAGGTGCAGCCGTGGACGTGCGCGGCGGCTCCGGTGCACGATCCGCGTACGGGACGGGTGCTCGGTGCCGTGGACATCACCGGCCGGGACGGACTCGCGCATCCGCACAGCCTCGGGTTCGTACAGGCGGTGGCACGGGCCGCCGAGTCCCAGCTGGCGTTGCTCACCCCGGCCCTGCCCGCCACGGACGTGCTCGAACTGACCGCGTTGGGCCGCGACGAGGCCCAACTGCTCGCCGCCGGACGGAAGTTGCGGCTGAGTCGCAGGCACAGCGAGATCCTCGTCCTGCTCGCCCGCCACCCGGAAGGGCTCACCGGGGACGAGCTGCAGTGCGCGCTGTACGAGGACGAGTCGGTGACGCCGGTGACGCTGCGCGCCGAACTGGCCCGGCTGCGGCGCGTCCTGGCTCCCGGGCTGCTGGCGTCGCGTCCGTACCGGCTGACGGTGCCGGTCGAGTCGGACATCGCCGTCGTGGAGCGGGCGCTGCAGTCGGGGGCGGTCACGACGGCGGTGCGGGCGTACGCCGGACCGTTGCTGCCCGGTTCCCGGGCGCCGGCTGTGGCCCGGCTGCGGCGCAGGCTCGCCGACGGTCTGCGCACCGCACTCGTCGCCCGCCGGGACCCGGACCTGCTGGCCGACTGGGCCCACGCGCCGTGGGGCGAGGACGACCTCGAGGTCTGGCGCGCGCTCGCGGCCGTACGACCGACGGCGGCCGTGCGGGCACGCCTGAACGAACTGGAGTCGGAACAGGCGGCCCCACGGGGATGGCCGCATCAGGCCGTCCGGCACTGACGGCAGGCGGGCGGGCACCCATGCGCCCGAGGAGCCGCTGTCCGGGCGGCGCCGTCCAGGGCCCGTGGATCGTGGGGCGCGGGTCCCCCGGCTCACGCGGGTGTCCGGCACCTCTCGGCACACGTGGCGGCACCCTCGTACGCATGACAGGTCCGTGCCCGACTCCGCGCGCACGGCGCCGCCGGGATCCGTGCGCAACCTGGCTGCAACCTCGGCGCTTCTAGCCTCGCGGCGTGAGCCGTCCAACGGCGGGCGGTTCTGCTCAGGGAGGCAGGCCAGCATGACCCGTTACGCGGCGCCCGGTACCGACGGCGCGATCGTCTCCTACCAGGCGCGCTACGACCACTTCATCGGCGGCGAGTACGTGCCGCCGGCCCGGGGGCAGTACTTCGAGAACCCGAGTCCGGTGAACGGGCAGCCGTTCACGGAGATCGCGCGGGGCACCGCCGAGGACGTGGAGCGCGCGCTCGACGCGGCGCACGCGGCGGCGCCGGCGTGGGGCCGTACGTCGGTGACCCAGCGGTCCGACATCCTGCTGAAGATCGCCGACCGGATGGAGACGAACCTCGAAGCACTGGCGGTCGCCGAGAGCTGGGAGAACGGCAAGCCGGTACGGGAGACGCTCGCCGCCGACATCCCCCTCGCCATCGACCACTTCCGCTACTTCGCGGGCGCGATCCGGGCGCAGGAGGGGTCGCTCGGCGAACTCGACGACGACACGGTGGCGTACCACTTCCACGAGCCGCTCGGGGTGGTCGCGCAGATCATCCCGTGGAACTTCCCGATCCTGATGGCCGTGTGGAAGCTGGCGCCCGCGCTGGCTGCGGGCAACACGGTCGTGATCAAGCCCGCCGAGCAGACGCCGGCGTCCATCCACTACTGGATGAGCCTGATCGCGGATCTGCTGCCGGCGGGTGTCGTGAACATCGTCAACGGCTTCGGGGTGGAGGCGGGCAAGCCACTCGCGTCCAGTGCGCGGGTGGCGAAGGTGGCGTTCACCGGTGAGACCACGACGGGGCGGCTGATCATGCAGTACGCCTCGGAGAACATCAAGCCGGTCACGCTGGAGCTGGGCGGCAAGTCGCCGAACATCTTCTTCGACGACGTGTGGGCTGCGGACGACGACTTCCGCGACAAGGCGCTCGAAGGCTTCACCATGTTCGCGCTCAACCAGGGCGAGGTGTGCACCTGCCCGTCCCGGGCGCTGGTCCAGCGCGGCAACTACGCCGACTTCCTCCAAGGGGCGGTCGCCCGGACCGAGTTGATCAAGCCGGGTCACCCGCTCGACACGGACACGATGATCGGCGCGCAGGCGTCCAACGACCAGCTGGAGAAGATCCTCTCCTATCTGGACATCGGTCGGCAGGAGGGCGCCAGGATCCTCACGGGCGGTGAACGCGTCGAGTACGACGGCGAGTTGAAGGGCGGTTACTACGTCCAGCCGACCATCTTCGAGGGCGACAACCGAATGCGGATCTTCCAGGAGGAGATCTTCGGGCCGGTGGTGTCCGTGACGTCGTTCGGCGACTTCGACGACGCGATCAAGATCGCCAACGACACGCTGTACGGCCTCGGGGCGGGTGTGTGGACCCGGGACATGAACACCGCCTACCGAGCGGGCCGCGCGATCCAGGCGGGCCGGGTGTGGACGAACTGCTACCACGCGTATCCGGCGCACGCGGCGTTCGGCGGGTACAAGCAGTCCGGGATCGGGCGTGAGACGCACAAGATGATGCTGGAGCACTACCAGCAGACCAAGAACCTTCTGGTGAGCTACTCGCCGAAGAAGCTGGGCTTCTTTTAGGCACAGCAAAAGGGGCGCCTGACCAGGGAAGATTCCCGTCAGGCACCCCTCTCGGTGCGCAATCAAGCGGCGAGTCGAAACGCGCCCTTACTCCCGATATCTCCCACCGCTATCCCACCTCTGACCAGCAGTTCCGGGGCATTTCCGGGCCAAGGTTCCGCTAATGGCCCCTCTGCATCATCCGCCGGGCCCTCCCAGCGCTCCATGGAGGCCTCGATCAGCCGGTTGGCGTGGTTCCTCGTTTCGGCGAGGAACTTGGCGTAGTAGCGGAAGAGGACCTGGATGCTCTGGCCCGCTCGGCGCGCGCACTCCGCTGGGTCGACCCCGGAGGCCAACCAGAACGAGATGCCGGCGTGGCGCAGGTCGTAAGGGCGCTTGGCCAGCTCCAGGGAGTGCTCGTCCAGAGTAAGAGCGGCCTCGCGAGCACGCCCCCAGGTGATGCCGTACGCCGAGGCATCGATGTAGTTTCCCGCCGCATTGCGGAACACACGTCCATCGGGAGCAACTCCGAACTGTCGCATGTGTTCGCGCAACATGCGGACGAGGACGGGAGGAATCGGGACCGGCCGCGTTGCCCTGGCTGCCCGGCGCTTCAGAGAATGGATCTCGTGTACTGCACCATCGTCTGTCCACTCCTTACCGGCGGTCACAACGCCGCCCTTCAAGTTCAGAAGTCCCCAGCCACTCGCCGGAAGCCGACACTGTGACTTCTGGAGGTGGATGACCTCCGCCGGGCGCATGGCGGCGTAGTACATGCAACCGAAGAAGGCGTACAGGTGAGGGCCGCGACCTGGCAGGGCCTTCACAGCAGACAGCAGTCGGGCGACCTGAACGGGGTTCGGCACGCAGTCGGGGTCGACCTCATCGTCGACTTCTGGCGCCGACCAGCGAAGACCATTGAGCGGGTTGTGTGAGAAGTAGCCGCGTTCGACTGCTTCGCCGAACACCTCGTTGACCGCTGCTCTCTTTCGTTTCACGGTCTTCGCGGCAGCCGCTGTCCCATCGAGTTTCCGGCAGAGTCCGTCGAGCCCTCTCCTCAAGACATCCGGCTCCTCCAGTTCACTGACAGGCAGCGAGCGGCGCTCCAGCCACTTGAGTGCGGCTTGCCAGTCTTCTCGGGGATCGTCCTGCCACGCCTTCTTGTTGAAGGCCCACGAGTACAGGGCTCGACGTAGCACGCGAGGTTCCCGGTAGACAGCGCCTCCCTCGACGAACATTGGGGTAATCGTGGCCAGGGCCTCTGCGATCGTGCGGCGAGTGTTTCCTGGAGTCCGCTCCCACCTCCGCTCAACGTATTCCCTAGCGAGGACGTACCACGTCGTACGTTGCCTTAGAGCGCGTATCTCGGAGGCCGGCAGACCAGACTGCGTATCGAATGGTTCGCCATCGCGAGCGGCGACCATCAGCTTGGACCGTCGGCTGTCCGCGAGCCCCTTGGTTCGAAAGGACTCGGAGTTCTCTTTGGCGTTGACCGTCCAGCGGACCTCGAAGCTGGAGGGACGATCGGTCCGCTCGCGTATCTCCCAGAACCGGACTTTGTAACTCATCGCCATTCAGGCGTATCCCTTTCACACGCTTGCCACCACGCATCCAAGTCGGCGCGGCGGCAGCGCAGTTCGCCGTTAGGCAGCTTGATCATTCGGGGGGCCTGACCTCTGGCACGCAAGCGGTAGAAGGCCGATGGACTCATGCGGATCTCTTGCAGGACCTCGGCAAGCTTGAGTGCAGGGGGACGAGCCATTGATGTCTTCCTTGAACCTGGGAGTCGTCATACGCCACGCGCGGCTCCACCTCTACGTACAGCCGCCACGAACGACATCAATGATCTGCAGGATCCCCGGTTTCGATAATCGGGAATCGTGGGCTATGGTGCTCGCGCCGTCCTGCAAGAGTGTCTTGCTGGCGACTGGGTAAGTGCGGCCTCAACTAAAGAGAGCTCCTCATCGGGTATCCCGGCGGGTCTCTTACCAACCTCGCACTGACGGGGTGTTGTACGTTGACATAGCTTCCGAAGGAGGTTCCAGTCTTTCGTGTCTGCCGTGGGCGAATTACGATTCGACCTGACTACTCCGACTAGCCTCGATCTTTCTTGATGGGCCGTCGACGAAGTCGGCGGCCCATTTCGTTGTCGATGGCCGAGACCGGGCAGGCCGGGGGCCCGGGTGTCGTCTCGGGTGGACGCCGGTTTCCACTGTTCCGGGTGAGGGTGATGCTGCTCGTAGGGGTGGGAAAGCTGCTGGTCAGCCGGGGTTCGGCAAGAGTGCGGGCCGTTCGAGGGCGTCTGTGATCTCGCGGGTCCAGGGCCAGTGGCGGGCAAGGCGGAGGAGGCGGCGCCGGCCGGTGATGACGAGCTGGCCGGCCGCGGAGAACAGGCGGAACCGCAAGCGACGCGGTTCCCAAAGTCTCGCCTGGCCGGTCAGGGCGAGCATGGGCATCCAGGCCAGCAGATCGAGCGCCATCTGGACGGTCTCCAGCCAGACCTGATTCTGCGCGGTGTCGTGCAGGGGAAGGTTGCGGAGCCCGGTGGCCCGGGCGGCTCGGATCCGGTCCTCCGCGCGAGCCCGCAACCGGTGACGGAGCTCGAGTTCGGCGATCGGCCGGTCGGCGGTGTTGGTGGCGAAGCACGTGAGACGCATGCCGTCCGCATCCGTGATCCGCAACTGGGCTCCGGGGTGGGGACGTTCCTTGCGGACGAGCAACCGAATGCCCTGCGGCCAGCCGTCGAGCAGGTCTCCGGTGAGTTCGGCGACCCAGGCCCCGTCACGAACCTCGCCGTCCGGCTCGACCGCGGGCGTCCAGGCCGATGCGGGGATCTGAAGAACGTGCTGGTGGATGGCCTCGGTGATCACCATGCCGACCGAGTAGGACAGCCAACGCCCGCGCTGGGCGAGCCAGGCCACGAACTCATGGGTGCCGCCCGCAGAATCACAGCGGATCAGCGTCCGCCGTCCTTGCCGGTACTTTTTGGGCAGTTGAGCGAGGGCCAGGCGGGCGGCTGCGATGTGGTCGACGGCCGTGTTCGAGCCCGCGTTCCCGGGTCTCAGCAGGGCGGCGACGGGTTCACCGGTCCCTCCCGGACCGTGGTCGACGAACCCCATGAGCGGGTGATGACCGTAGGACTTCTTCCAGGTCGGGGCCGCGTCCTGCTTGTCCGAGTGCGCGACGACCAGGACCCCGTCCAGGTCCACGGTCACCTGTCCGCCGGTGTCCGGAGCCCGGTTGCCGGCCAACTCCCAGACGCGTCGGCGGACTTCGGAACGTGCGGCGCGGACGGCGGTCAGCGCCTTCTCGCCCGAGGCGGCAAGGGTGTCGATCAGCCGGGAGACCGTAGGGTCGGAGGCGACCGGCCCGAACACGGCAGGCTCGGACCGCAGCAGGGTGATATCGGCGAGGCAGTCCCCGCCCAGCGCGACCGCCAGTGCGAGGTCCACGAGTATCTTGCCGGGGTCGTGGACGGCCCGCGGCTTCCGCCACAAGGTCAGGGCTGCGGATAAGGCCTGGTCAAGACCGGTCTTGCGGACAGTTTCGATCAGCAGGACCGAACCGGCCTGCGAGACCACGGCCCGGCCGTCCTCCCGGATACGGACACGGGGGTAGGACCCGATAGGCTTCTTCACCTGGAAAGTGCCTTTGGTTTCAGCGGGAACAAGGACCTAGACAATCCTCATTCTTGCTGGTCAGAGGCACTTTCTGCTTGCCTGACCGCCTATCGGACAGCCCGCTTCATGAAAGCGCGAGGTTAGGGGTAATCCGGTCGTTGTTGTTGGTGTGGCAAGAGCGGGTCAGCTGAAGTCATCTGGTGAGCGGCTGTCGGACCGGGTCGCGGTCGGGGTGCTGACACAGGCGTTTCCTCAGTCGCTTGTGGACGAGGTGTTGGCGGAGACGGGTCGGGTGCAGCAGCGGAACCGGCTGCTGCCGGCCCGGCTGGTGGTCTACTTCGTGCTGG
The DNA here is from genome assembly GCF_053593675.1 of Streptomyces sp. NPDC002156. Lineage (NCBI taxonomy): Bacteria > Bacillati > Actinomycetota > Actinomycetes > Kitasatosporales > Streptomycetaceae > Streptomyces > Streptomyces sp. NPDC002156. The sequence goes on from NZ_JBSFDA010000013.1 coordinate 104,123, forward strand.
CAATGTGCCTGTTTTCCGGGCAGAGCTATGAAGAGGTCGCCCGACTGCTGACCGCGGATTTGCAGGGTGCGCGGCATTGGCGTACATCGTGGGTGGTGCCGAGTACAGCGGCGATCTGGAAGGCCAGGTCCCGGCTGGGGGTGGCGCCGCTGCGGCAGTTGTTCGCGCGGGTGTGCCGTCCGGTTGCCACACCGGACACTCAGGGCGCCTTCTACCGCGACTGGCGGCTGACCGCGATCGACGGCACCACATTCGACCTGCCCGACACGAAGGCGAACGTGGAGGCGTTTGGCCGTCCGCCCCGCTCCGGGCGCGGCGAACAGAACGTCGGCTACCCGCAGTTGCGCATGGTCGGCCTGGTGGAGTGTGGCACCCACGCCATTTTCGATGCTGCGATCGGAGCTCTGCGCACCGGAGAGCAGGCTCTGGCCCGGGCTGTCCTGGTGGCCCTGCGGCCGGGGATGCTGCTGCTGGCCGACCGTGGCTTCTACGGCGTGGACCTGTGGCGCACAGCTGCGGCCACGGGGGCGGACCTGCTGTGGCGAGTCCGCAAAGACCTCGTACTGCCAGTGGTCGAGCAGTTGTCGGACGGCTCCTACCTCACCGAAATCTTCGACCGGAGCGACATCCACCACACCCGTCGTGGGGTGCCAGTACGCGCGGTGGAATACACGATCGCTGGCCATGAGGGCGTCTACCGGCTCATCACCACGATTCTTGACCCGGACAAGGCCCCAGCCGCGGAACTGGCCGCCCTCTACGCCCAGCGATGGGAGTTCGAGTCCACCCTCGACGAAATCAAGACTCACCTGGGCGGGTCGCACCTGGTACTGCGTTCGCAACACCCTGACGGGGCCGAGCAGGAGCTTTACGGCTTTCTGCTCGTCCACCACGCCATCCGGCACCTGATGCACCAGGCTGCACGACAAGCCGAACGCGACCCCGACCGGATCTCCTTCACCCGCTCACTGCGCGTCGTGCGCCGCCAGGTCACCGACCAGGCGGCATTTTCCCCCGGTCGACTCGCCCGCGCGGTCAAGGCCACCCACGCTGAACTCCTCGAACGCCTCCTGCCACGGCGACGCCGCCGGGCCAACCCCCGCGTCATCAAACGCAAAGTCGCCAACTGGCCCCTCAAACGCGCCGTCCACCAGGTTGCAGACCGCCCATGCGTTCCGGCCGTCACCATCGTTGGTGCCACCAAACCCAAACGGGTCAAACGAACATCAAAGCCCTAAGTTACCGGTCGTCGAGATCTGGTTCAATGTTGCCGAGCGTCAGACCACCCGCCGGGGCGTGTTCAAACCCGTGCACGATGTCAACGCCAGGGTCCGCGCGTTCGTCGACGGCTGGAACGATCGCTGTCATCCGTTCGTGTGGATCGAGACCGCCGACCAAATCCTCGCGAAGGCCAACCGTCCAACTACTTCAAACGCACGCCCCCAGCGCAGCGGTTCATGGGACGAGCAGTCGCTCGGTGATGGTCCAGAGTCGGCGGGCGTCTTCCGAGTCGAGTATGGCCGCGTTCGCGTCGGAGGGGATGCTGTCGCGGGTGAGCAGGCGTTCGCTGTTGTCTAGGACGGCGATGTCGCTGTCTTTGAGGTAGACGCCGCCGGTGCCGTCGAGGAGCGGGCTGACTGCGCCGAAGACGAGAGTCGCGGCGCCCTGTTCGGCTGTCTTCTTGCCGGCTGCGGGGTCGATGACCGTTGCGCCGTCGTCGTCGACGAGGCCCTGCGCGCGGTAGTTCGCAACTGCGCTGGGGGCGTGCGGGCCCGGGCCGATGACCACTCCCGGGTGCGCCGCGAACGCACGGATGCCGTCATCGGCGTACCGACGGTCGAGCTCGACGGTGAACAGGACGTTGGCCAACTTGGACTGGGCGTAGGCCGCGCCCGCGTCGTACCCGTTGCGGAAGGACAGGTCGTCCCATCGGATGGAGCCGAATCGGGCGGCGCCGGAGGTGGTGGTGAGCACTCGCGCGCTCCCGGCTAGCCGGAGGGCGGGTAGGAGTGCCCGGGTGAGTTGGAAGTGGCCAAGGTGGGTGGTCGCGAACGAGAGCTCGTTCCCGCGTGCGTCGAGACGCCGCTCGGAGGCGAAGAGCATCGCGGCATTGTTCACCAGCGCGTGGAGCGCCCGGTCGGCCTTCTGCCATCTCTGCGCGAATGCCTCGATCGAGGCCGGGTCGGCGAGGTCAAGCCCCTCCACCTGGACGCCGCCCAGACCGTTGATGTCGTCGGCGTTGGTGATGTCGGTGAGGATCGCTGCGGCTCGTTGCGGGTCACGGGCGGCTACGGTCACCGAAGCCCCTGCGGTGACAAGCGAACGGGTGACCTCGCGACCGAGGCGACTGTGCCCGCCGGTGATGATCACCTCGCGGCCGCTGAGGTCGACCCCGGCCAGGACATCGGTCGCGGTAGAGGCGGCGGTGAAGCCGCTGCCAATGGGGTGTCGTCTGGTTGTCACAGTGGCGTCCTTGCGCGGATCGAGATCTGTGTGGGGCGGGGGCGGTCTACTTGGAGTCGATGTGACCGATGGGCTCGACGGAGGTAGCGGCCAGGTCGGACCAGGCGGTTTCGTTGATCCCGAGCGCTGTGTGCAGGAACGCCGTGGTGGTGCGTCGTACCAGGTCGACTCGCTCGGGGCTTTCGTCGGTGGTGTCGGTCGAGTTGTAGTTCTGGATGCCGCCGAGCGTGTGCTCGCCGCCATGGAGGGTGACGAGGTGTCGAGCGCCAGGGCTGTGGTGGTAGACGTCGGTGAACCAATCGGGACCGCGGGTGGAGAGCGGTGACTGGTCCTGGTCGCCGGCGACGACGATCGAGGGCGTCGCGAGGCGGGTGAAGTCCGGGCTCATGAACGCGAAGTGCCCCTGCGCGAAGGGGGTGAGGTCCCCACGTGAGATTCCGGTCGTGGACAGGAGAACCCCGGCCTTCACGCGGGCGTCGGTGCGGTCCTCGCCGGGCTGGCCGTCCGCGCCGATGACGCGCGCCCCGAGCAGCATCCCGACTGACTGCCCGCCCCAGGAATGTCCGGCAACCGCGAGGCGGTGAGTGTCGACACGACCGGTCAGCCCAGGGACTGCGGCGATGACGGTGTCCAGCTCGTCGATGACCTGCACAAGGTCGTCGATCCGGGTCTGCCAGATCGTCGGGTAGCGCGGGTCGGCGGGCGTCAAACCGAGGGTCGTGGAGTCGAGGAAGGTCGGCTGCACCACGACGAATCCGTTGGCCGCCCAATAGTCCACCAACGGGTCCCCCGCGGTCATCGACTGACCGAAGCCATGGGCGAAGACGATGACAGGCAGATCGGTGTCCGCGGCCGGCGCCGTGATGCGTACCTGCAGATCGCCGCCACGAGCCGGGGCGGGGAGAATCACCGGCCGCACGCTCAGGACCTGAGCGGCGGGACGGGGAGTTGTTTCAACGAGAGACACGAGAGTCCTTCCATGGTCACGGACAAGGACGACCAAAAACGGATCGCCGTTCCGGAACGATACGGAACATTGATCCGTTCTTTCAAGTCGAACCGGATCAATGTTCCGAATGCGCGAGGGGCGTGCGATGATGAGGCGGTGAGCTCCCCCAGGAATGCAGCCCCCGCGGCCGACGCGCCTCGGCGGCGCCGGGATGTGGAGCGCAATCAGCGGGCACTACTCGAGGCCGCCGCTGTGGTGTTTGCCGCATCGGGGGTCGACGCGCCGGTCCGCGAGGTTGCTGCGGCCGCCGGAGTAGGCGTGGCCACGCTCTACCGGCACTTCCCGACCCGCTCGGATCTGGTGGTCGCGGTGTACCGCCATCAGATCGAGGAGTGCGCACAGGCCGGACCGCAGCTTCTGGCGTCCACGCCGAGTCCCTTCGAAGCGACCCTGTGCTGGGTGCACTTGTTCGTCGACTTCCTCGGAACGAAACATGGACTGGCGCGAGTCTGGGAGGGGGACGCCGACGAGTTCACCGCCCTGCACGTCCTGTTCCTCGACCGCCTCGTGCCGGTCCTGGCCGACCTGCTCGACGCGGCCCGCGCATCAGGTGAGGTGGTCGCACCCATCTCGGCCTACCGCCTCCTCCGCGCCGTCGGCGACCTCGTCGCCTGGAGCCCACACGACCCGGACTACGACGTGCGAGAAGTCGTGACCCTGCTCATCAGCGGTCTGAGGCAGCCGCAGCCCCATCGGACCGAATCAGCAGGACCGCGCACAGAACCCCTGTCGGACTCAGCCAACTGCGGGACGAGGCCCTCGCCCGACTGAACGATGTGCTGATCGCTGCAGAAGATCACCGCCGCCCAGTGCCGGAGCATCAGCCACAAGTCGATCTATCAGCCCTCGCGGGAAGCAGTGCATGCTGGCCTTGACACGGTCGACGCGGCGGCCGGCTGGTGGGAGTAGCGCGATGAGCATCGATCTCTTCATGAGCTGACGGACGAGGCCGCTGCAGTTCTCCACCTACCGCGACGACGAGGACACCTCCGTGCCCGCAAGGAGCGAGTCTGACCTATTCCGTGCGCAGGAGATCGATGAGGGTGGGGACGATGGGATGCGTCTGGTGTGCCCGGTGCGCCACTTGTACGAGCGTTCGAGTGTCCGTTCCGCCGAGCGGCACCACCGCTACGCCGGCGGGAACGTGATCAGCCGCGCTCTCGGGGGCGATGGTCGTGCCCGCGCCTGCGGCGACGAGTTGGAAGATGCTGCTCCACTGGGATGCATGGAAGGCAATCACGGGTTCGACCTCCATCTCCCGAAACGGCTGAAGCGCCCGCGCGTAGGCGAGAGACCCTGCCGTCCTCGGAAAGAGCACAAGGGGTGAGCCTGCGAGGTCCGCGGCCGTGGCCTGGGCTTCTTCGACGAGTGCGTGACCGCGAGGAAGCACGGCGACGTAGCCCTCGACGCGCACCGTGGTGAGGGTGATGCCCGGCCGATTCTCGGCATCGCGGACGATCCCGAGGTCCGCGGTGCCGCGCTCGATGTGGTCGAGCACGCTCTCGGTCGTACCCTCGTGGAGGTCGAGAAGCACGCCCGGGCGTTCGCCGGCGATCCATCGTGTGATCGTCGCCACGACCGGCGCGGCGGAAGAGATGAATGCGAGGTCTATTCGGCCGGACTCTCCCCTGTCGACACGTCGCGCTTCCTCGATGTCTTCCTCGATTCGCTGCAGGTGATCGCGCACCCGCGCCGCGAAGACACTCCCAGCCCGAGTCAGGGCGACCGATCTGGACGTCCGTTCGAACAGAGTGACGCCGACCGCCCGTTCAAGCTGGCGGATCTGCTGAGACAGTGCCGGCTGCGCGATACGAAGCTGCTGCGCGGCACGGCCGAAGTGCAGTTCACCAGCCAGGACGCTGAAGGACCGCAGCAGACGCAGTTCGACCCGAGAATCCATTCTCCAATCTTATCGATCCCTTGGTTCATTCGTCTTAGACATCTGAATGCGTGACCGGCATGCTAGATGAATGACCGCCACCTCCGACACTGTCCACATCACACCGCTCACCGACGCCGAGGACGCTGAGGCGTTTCAGCGGATCAACGCTGTGTGGATCTCGGAGCTCTTCTCACTCACAGACGAAGACCGCCGCGTGCTCGACGATCCTGTGGGTCAGATCATCGCGCCGGGCGGGGCGGTGCTCATCGCGCGCACAGACGATGACGCACGGGTCGGCTGCATCGCCTTGCTTTCCTACCCCGGCGATGTCTTCGAGCTGTCCAAGATGGGCGTCACCTTCGAGGCGCAGGGACACGGAATAGGCAACGCTCTGATCCGCGCAGCCGTAGAACATGCCGCCGCACGTGGCGGGCGGCGGCTGTTCCTTGGCACGAACTCCCGCCTCCAACCCGCCATCCACCTCTACGAACGGGCAGGGTTCCGCCGCATCACCAAGGACGATCTCCCCGTCGACGACTACTACGCTCGCGCGGACATCCTCATGGACATGGACCTGACGACCGTCAACACTGACGCCCTCCCACCATCCGGCCGGTGACAACGGGGCCCGACAAGCACGAGCCGAATCACTGCCCGCGAACGTCAGTTCTTCGACCACAGACGGTCGACACCGATCGCCGACGGCCCCTAGGGCCTGTGTGATGTTGGGATCAGTAGGCTGCTTGCAGGAGATCTCCGAGCCATATCATCGAGGCGCGGAGTGAGCTTGTTCCGCTTTGACGGACACCATTGGTGTGGTGGTCAGGCTGCGAGTGCGGTCTCGTATTCGGCGGGGCTGCGGTAGCCGAGGCTGCT
>NZ_JBSFDA010000014.1:0-104963 GCF_053593675.1 Streptomyces sp. NPDC002156
GGCCCGCACCGGTCACGGATCCGCCCACGGCGGTCGCGCCGAGTGCGGTCGCGGTCAGCATTCTGCGGCGGGTGAGCATGGAGGAAGGGGAGTTGAGGGGAGAGGAGTTGTTGTCGGACATGGGACTCCCGTCGAGGGGCGTGGGGACGATGCGAGAGTGTCGCGAACATGTCAATTCGGACCTTTGAGGCCAACCCTGCCGAGGCGATCCCGGACGCAAGGTGGGGACGAAGAAAGAGGCCCGTTACTCCTGAGCGGCGATGCACTCCAGGTTGCCCATGCACTTCATGAGGACCGGCGGAATGTGGGCCTCAGGGACGTCGGAGGCACCGCCCGGTGCGATGACACACGCACCTCCGGTGGCGACGACGCTTCTGCCGTACAGACCTGTGGTGGTCATGGGGCATTCCTTGCGTGGGGGGCTGGTGATGCGGCAACACCGTACTGCGTTCTGTCACTGCGCGCCATGAAGTCGCACCGTGACATCAATTAGGATCACCGCATCGAGGCGAGGAGGAACGGATGGCCGGGCGATCCGGTGCGGGTGTGGGGCGACCTCCGTTGACGGAACGGCGCCGCGCAGAGACGCGCATGGAGATCGCCGACGAGGCGGTACGGCTGTTCGTCGAGCGGGGCGTGGCGGGAACGACGGCGGAGGACATCGCCGCGGCCGCCGGACTCTCCACCCGCACCCTGTGGCGCTACTTCCGCTCGAAGGAGGAGTGCGCGCGGCCCCTGCTCACGGTGGGCATCGAGGTGCTGACCGAGCGCCTGCGCGACTACTGGAACGGCAGCCGTACGCTCGCCGAGGCGATCTCGGCCATCGAGGAGCCCGGCATCCCGGTCGCGCAGCATCTGGAAACCCTGCGCGACCTCGTCCGCCTGAGCCGGGACGAGCCCGGCCTGCGCGCCGTCTGGCTGGAGGCCCACTTCGACGCCGAAGTCGTCCTCGCCGGTCTGATCGCCGAAGGCACCGACCGCCGCGAGGACGACCTGGCCGTCCGTCTGGAGGCGGGCATGATGAACACCGCGCTGCGCGTCGCGGTCGAGCACTGGGCCCTCCAGCCCCACGAGCCGACCGGCCCACCGCTCGGCGCGACCCTCGGCCAGGCCCTGCAGGCGATCACCCAGTTCCTCGACGCGGACACGGACCCCGCTCCCGGCCGGAAGCCGATGATCCGCCTCCCGGCCATGGACTCCGGGGGCGAGTAGTCGGCGTCCAGGCCGTCCCGGCGAGAACGATCTTGCCGGGACGCCGAGGACGAGCCGACGGCCGGGGCGAGGTTCTCATGGAGCGAGGTGAAGTCGGCGCCGCGCTCTGAGCCGACGATCTGCCGAGCCGACGCGACAGCAACTCGGCGATCAGCAGCCGGACCGCGGGACGGGGCCGGGTTCCGGTCGGGCCGTGGGAGGTGGATACGGTGCCGCTCCGTTCCCGTCCGCCGACGACATGCGCTTCCCGTCCGAAGAGGACCCCCTTGGACGCAGTGTCCAGGTGGCGGTCCGGCCCCGCCGGCCTCCCGCGTGGGACGATCGGGCTGTGGTCTGTGTGGTTTCGGTACGCGAGGAGACCGCGTCGCCCGTTCTGGTCGCGCGACCTGGGGTGGGTGTGAGTCGTGGCGCGTGACCTGGTGCTCGGTGTCGACGCGGGACACACGGTGACGAAGGCCGTGCTGTTCGACGCCACCGGCCGGCCGGTCGCGCGGGGCAGCGGCATGCTTCCGCTGAGCACCCCTAGGCCCCACTGGGTCGAGCGGGACATGGACGACGTATGGCGAACGGCGCGGCAGGCCATCGCGGCCTGTCTCGCCGAGGCGGGTCCGGACGCGGGTCGGTCCGTCGCCGCGGTGGGACTGGCCGCGCACGGCGACGGTCTGTACGCCGTCGACGAACGGGGTCGGCCGGTACGGGCCGCGATCGTGGCGATGGACACGCGCGCCGAGCCGGTGCTGGCGGAGTGGCGGGGCACTCCGGTCTGGTCGCGCGCCCTGGAGCTGTCGGGCACGGTGCCCTTCGCGGGTTCTCCGGCCGCCCTGCTGGCCTGGCTGGTCCGCCATGAGCCCCAGGTGGTCGACGAGGCCCGCTGGCTGCTGTCCTGCAAGGACTGGCTGCGGCTGAGGCTGACGGGCGCGGTGGCCACCGATCCCACGGACGCCAGCGCCTCGTTCACCGACATGCGGCGGGGCGGCTACTCGCCGGAGCTGCTCGATCTGTACGGTCTCGGCGCGCTCTCCGACCTGCTGCCGCCCGTGCTCGCGTGCGACGCGGTGAGCGGGACCGTCACCCCCGAGGCCGCGGCCCTCACCGGGCTCACCGCCGGCACGCCCGTCGTCACGGGCGCCCATGACGTCGACGCCGCCGCGCTCGGGATCGGCGGCACGGTGCCGGGCGAACTGTGCCTGATCGCCGGGTCGTTCAGCATCAACCAGGTGGTCGTCGAGCACCCGGTCGTCGATCCGCGCTGGCAGGTCCGTCACTTCGTCCGCCCCGGACAGTGGATGACCATGTCCACCTCACCGGCGTCGGTGGCGAACCTGGAGTGGTTCCTGCGGGTCACGGGCAGCCCGGCCGAGCAGCGGGACGGCGTCCACGAGACGATCGGCCGCGAGGTCGAGGCCCATCTGGCGGGACCGTCCGAGGTGTTGTTCCACCCGTTCGTCTATGGCTCCCCGCATCCGCATCCCACCTCCGGGACGTTCCTCGGTCTGCGCGGCTGGCACGAGCGCGGGCATCTGCTGCGGGCCCTGATGGAGGGCGTCGTACTCAATCACCGCTGGCACGTCGACGCGCTCTGTTCGAAGCTGCCGGTCACCGGGGCGGCCCGGCTGACCGGGGGCGCCGCGCACAGCGAGGTGTGGAGCCAGATGTTCGCCGACGCGCTGCGGCGGCCGGTCGTCGTGACCGACGTCCGCGAGAGCGCGGCCCGGGGCGCGGCTCTGCTGGCCGCAACCGCCGTCGGACTGCTCGACGACGTCACGGACCCGCGCGCCGGCGCCACCGTCCTCCGACGCCACGAGCCCCGCCCCGACCGGGTCGCCGTCCTCGACGAGGCGTACGAGGTGTACCGGGAGGCGCTGGAGGCCCTGGGGCCGGTCTGGGCCCGTCTGGACGCGCCGGAGGCCTGAGGCCCAGCGCCCTCACCTGCGTCGATCAGGCGCAACGGAGGTCCGCCAGGAGCCCCCTGCCACCCTCCTGCCACCCCCTCCGAGACATCTTAACGATAAGTAACGAAAAGTTATCTCGCAAAATGCGTTAACAAAGGCGCAGTCTCCTGCTAATAATTCCGCCATCGAAACGCGCCCGACCCCCCAGGGACGCATCCCGCACGAGAGGTCCCCCGTCACATGCGATCGACCAGATACGCCCTCATAGCCGGCGCCGCCGCCACCGCCCTGCTCGCCACCGCCTGTTCCGGAGCCGGAGCCGGCGGGTCCTCGGACGGGGGCAAGAGCATCAACGTCCTCATGGTCGGCAACCCGCAGATGGAGGACATCGCGAAGCTGACCAAGGACAACTTCACCAAGGACACCGGGATCAAGGTCAACTTCACGATCCTTCCCGAGAACGAGCTGCGCGACAAAGTCACCCAGGACATCGCCACCCAGGCCGGCCAGTACGACGTCGCCACCATCGGCGCCTACGAGGTGCCCATCTGGGAGAAGAACGGCTGGCTGCACGACCTCGGCACGTACGCCGACAAGGACACCAGCTTCGACAAGGCCGACCTGCTCAAGCCGATGGTGCAGTCGCTCACCGGCTCGGACGGCAAGCTCTACGCCCTGCCGTTCTACGGCGAGTCCTCGATGCTCATGTACAACAAGAGCGTCATGAAGGCGAAGGGCATCACGGTGCCCGAGCACCCGACCTGGCAGCAGATCGCCGACATCGCGGCCAAGGTCGACGGCGCCGAGCCCGGTATGAAGGGCATCTGTCTGCGCGGGCTGGCCGGTTGGGGCGAGCTGGGCGCGCCGCTGACGTCCATGGTCAACACCTTCGGCGGCACCTGGTTCACCAAGGACTGGAAGGCGCAGGTCAACACCGGCGGCTTCAAGAAGGCCACCGAGTTCTACGTCAAGCTGGTCAAGGAGCACGGCGAGTCCGGCGCCCCGCAGGCCGGGTTCACCGAGTGCCTGAACGCGCTCAGCCAGAAGAAGGTCGCGATGTGGTACGACGCGACCAGCGCCGCCGGTTCCCTGGAGGACCCCGCCTCCAGCAAGATCGCCGGCGATGTCGGCTACGCGTACGCGCCGACCGTCGAGACGGACAGCAGCGGCTGGCTGTGGGCCTGGTCGTGGGCCATGCCGAAGACCACGAAGAACGCGGACGCCGCCTCGCAGTTCATGCTGTGGGCGTCCAGCAAGAAGTACGAGAACCTGGTCGGCGAGAAGCTCGGCTGGGCGCGTGTCCCGGCGGGCAAGCGGGCCAGCACGTACGAGATCCCGGAGTACAAGAAGGCCGCCGCTTCGTTCGGTGACATCACGCTGAAGTCCATCGAGGGCGCCGACCCGGCGAACCCGGGCGTCCAGCCCCGGCCGACCGTGGGCATCCAGTACGTGGCCATCCCCGAGTTCCAGGACCTGGGCACCAAGGTCACCCAGGAGATCTCCGCCGCCATCGCCGGCAAGACCAGCGTGGACAAGGCGCTCGACGACGGTCAGAAGCTCGCCGAGGAAGTCGCCAAGACCTACCAGAAGTGACCTTCAGCGCCCGGCCGGCCCTGACACCGGCCGGGCGCCGCTTCACCGACCCCGGCCGTCACCGGCGGAGGAAAGTTCTCATGACCACGCTCACCGCACCCCCCAAGCAGGCTCCCCCACCCGTCCGTCCCCGGAAGTCCTCGGGCGCGGCGGCCAAGTGGAAGCGGCGCGTTCCGCTGCTGCCCGCGCTGATCTTCACCATCGTCGTCACGCAGCTGCCGTTCGTGGCCACGCTGATCATCTCCACCTTCCAGTGGAACATCCTCAAGCCGGGCGAGCGCCACTTCGTCGGGCTGTCCAACTTCTCGTTCGTCTTCACCGACGAGCGGCTGCGCACGGCGGTCCTCAACACCGTCGTGCTCACCGCGTCGGTGGTGGTCATCAGCGTGATCCTCGGCCTCGGTCTGGCGATGCTGCTCGACCGCCGGTTCGTGGGCCGCGGCCTGGCCCGCACGCTGCTCATCGCCCCGTTCCTGGTCATGCCGGTCGCGGCGGCGCTGCTGTGGAAGCACGCCATCTACAACCCCGACTACGGCCTGCTCAACGGCACCCTGAACGCCGTATACAGGTTCTTCGGCGCGGACAACGGCCCCACGGTCGACTGGATCTCCTCCTACCCGATGCCCGCCGTCGTGGTGTCGCTGGTGTGGCAGTGGACGCCGTTCATGATGCTGATCCTGCTGGCCGGTCTGCAGGCGCAGCCCGGTGACGTCCTGGAGGCGGCCCGTATGGACGGGGCCTCGGCTCTGCAGACCTTCCGGCACATCACGCTGCCGCACCTGCGCCAGTACATCGAACTGGGCGTCCTGCTCGGCACGATCTACGTCGTGCAAACCTTCGACGCGGTCTTCACCATCACCCAGGGCGGCCCCGGCTCGCAGACGACCAACCTGCCGTACGAGATCTATCTGACCATGTTCCGCAAGTACGAGTACGGCGAGGCGGCCGCCGCCGGTGTCGTCGTCGTGCTCGGCGCGTTCGTCATCGCGACCTTCGCGCTGCGCACCATCGCGTCGCTGTTCCGCGAGGAGACCTCCCGATGACCCACGCAGCCCTCGCCCCCCGAGGGGGCAGGTTCAAGAAGCTCCTCCGTGGCAAGGACGACCCCAACTCCCCGCGCCTGTCGCCACTGTGGACGTTCGTCGCCTGGCTGGCCACGCTGGCGTTCTTCGCGCCGGTGGCGTGGATGGTGCTGACCTCCTTCCATCAGGAGGCCGACGCGGCGACCAACCCGCCGACCCCCTTCGCCCCGGTCACCTTCGACCAGTACAAGCTGCTGTTCAGCCGGGACATCACGCCGTTCCTCCTCAACTCGGCCATGGCCAGCATCCTTTCGACGGTGCTGGTGCTCGCCCTGGCGGTGCCGGCGGCGTACGCGCTGTCCATCAAGCCGGTCGAGAAGTGGACCGACGTGATGTTCTTCTTCCTGTCCACGAAGTTCCTCCCGGCCATCGCGGCCCTGCTGCCGGTGTACCTGATCGTCAAGGACGCCGGGATGCTGGACAACGTGTGGACGCTCGTCATCCTCTACACGGCGATGAACCTGCCGATCGCGGTGTGGATGATGCGCTCGTTCCTCGCCGAGGTCCCCAAGGAGATCCTGGAGGCGGCCGAGGTCGACGGCGCGGGCCTGCTCACCGTGCTGTGGCGGGTCGTCGCACCGGTCGCCATGCCCGGACTCGCCGCGACCTCGCTGATCTGCTTCATCTTCAGCTGGAACGAGTTCATGTTCGCCGTGAACCTCACCGCGACCCAGGCGTCCACCGCGCCCGTCTTCCTGGTCGGCTTCATCACCAACGAGGGTCTGTTCCTGGCCCGGCTGTGCGCGGCGGCCACTCTGGTGTCGCTGCCGGTCCTCATCGCCGGATTCGCCGCCCAGGACAAGCTCGTACGAGGTCTCTCCCTGGGAGCCGTCAAGTGAGGGCGGCTGTGATCACGGGGCCCGGCACCATCGAACTCTCCACTGTCGACGACCCCTCGCCGGGCCCGCGCGAGGTCGTCGTCGAGGTCGCGGCCACCGGAATCTGCGGCACCGATCTGCACATCCTCCAAGGGGAGTTCGCCCCGAAGCTGCCCGTCATCCCGGGCCACGAGTTCGCCGGGGAGGTCGTGGGCCTCGGCAGCGAGGTCACCGAACTCGCGATCGGTGACCAGGTCGCCGTGGACCCGTCGTTGTACTGCTTCGAGTGCCACTACTGCCGCCTCGGCCACAACAACCTCTGCGAACGCTGGGCCGCCATCGGCGTCACCCACCCGGGCGCCGCCGCCGAGTACGCCGTGGCGCCGGTCGCCAACTGTGTACGACTGCCCGACCACGTGGACGTCCAGGACGCGGCCCTGATCGAGCCGCTGTCCTGCGCGGTGCGCGGCTACGACGTCCTGCGCAGCCGACTCGCCTCCCGTGTGCTCGTCTACGGCGCCGGAACGATGGGCCTGATGATGCTCCAGCTGGCCAAGGCCACGGGCGCCGCGAGCGTCGACGTCGTCGACATCAACGCCGAACGTCTCGCCACAGCCGGGCAGTTGGGCTGCTCCGCCGGTGCCACGTCCGCCGACGAACTCGACCGGCCGAACTACGGCTGGGATCTGGTCATCGACGCCACCGGCAACGCGAATGCCATCCAGGACGCTCTCGGCCGGGTCGGCAAGGGCGGCACGTACCTGCAGTTCGGGGTCGCCGACTATGCCACGCGGGCCACCATCGAGCCGTACAGGATCTACAACCAGGAGATCACGATCACCGGCTCGATGGCCGTCCTGCACAGCTTCGAGCGGGCCGCCGACCTCTTCGCCACCGGTGTCATCGACCCGCGCGTCTTCATCAGCGACCGTCTTCCCCTGGCCGCGTTCCCGGACGCGATAGCCCGCTTCCAGGCCGGTATCGGCCGCAAGATCCAGATCCAGCCCGGTCTCGCCTCCGCGTGAACACCCGAACCGAACGGACCCCCACCATGACCGAGCAGATCCGCCGCGTTCTCGTCCGCTCCCTGGACGACATCAGTATCGAGCACGTGCCCGCGCCCGTACCCGGGGACGACGAACTCCTCGTACGCACCACGGTCGTCGGTGTGTGCGGCTCCGACACGCATGCGGCGGCCGGGCACCATCCCTTCATCGACCTGCCCTACCGCCCCGGTCACGAGGCGGTGGGTGTCGTCGCCGCGGCGGGGCGGGTGGCCGGGGACTTCGCGCCCGGCGAGCGGGTGATCATCGAGCCCAACCTGTACTGCGGCGCCTGCCCCCAGTGCCTCTCCGGCCGCTACAACATCTGCCAGGAGCTGAAGGTCTTCGGCTGCCAGACGCCCGGCGCGATGACCGACCTGTTCACCATCCCGGCCGGCCGCGTCCACCGTGTCCCGGACGGCATGACGGACATCGAGGCCGCCCTCGTCGAGCCGCTGGCCACCCCGGTGCACGCCGTGGCGAAGGCCGGTGACCTCACCGGCCGTACGGTCGTCGTGCTCGGCGCCGGGCCCATCGGGCTGCTCGTCCTCGCCGCCGCCCGGCACGCCGGGGCCGCACGGATCGCCGTCACCGACCTGCTGGACGGCAAGCGGGAGCGTGCCCTGCGGCTCGGCGCCGACGCTGCCCTGCCCGCCGACGCGACCGACCTGGTCGAGCGGGCCCACGCGGCGCTCGGCGGACCGGCCGACGTGGTCTTCGACTGTGTGGCACGCGAGCAGTCCATGGCGCAGGCCATCGACCTGGTCGCCAAGGGCGGCACGGTCATCGTCGTCGGCGTCGGAGCCGCGGGGACCACCCCCGTCCGCCTCGACCTGATCCAGGACCGGGAGATACGGATCGAGGGCACCCTGATGTACACCGGCGACGACTACCGCACCGCGATGTCCCTGATCTCGTCCGGCGCCGTCGACACCGCCGAGATCGTCACCGCCACCTACCCGTTGGAGGACGCCGCCAAGGCGTTCGCCGCGTCCGTAGACCCCGAACAGGTCAAGGTGCTGGTCACCGTGGGAGGTGCTTAGGCCCGGAGGGCGGACGAAACACGGCCCTCACCGGGCCGTGTGGGAAACTGCGAGATCGGAGCGACCGGGAAGGAGGGGCGCCGTGACCGCGCGTACCCGACTGTCACAGGCGGCCGTCGAGGAGCGGCGGCAGGCCGTGCTGCGGTATGTCGCCGAACACGGCGAGACCCGTATCGACGACCTCGCCCGGCACTTCGGCGTCAGTCTGATGACGATGCACCGGGACCTGGACGACCTCGCCGGGCGCCATCTGCTGCGCAAGGAGCGCGGGCGGGCCGTCGCCTTCCCCGCCCTCACCATGGAGACCGCCACCCGGTTCCGGGAGAACAGCGCCCTCGCGGCCAAGAACGCGCTGTGCGCGGCCGTCGTCGGCCGGATCAGGCCGGGCAGCACGGTGCTCATGGAGGACTCGACCACCCTGTTCCCGCTGGTCCCCGCGCTGGCCCGGTTGGAGCAGCTCCATGTGGTCACCAACTCCGTCGGCCTCGCCCAGCGCCTCGGGTCCGCGCCCGGGGTGAACGTCACTCTGCTGGGCGGCCACTACCGCGCGGACTTCAACTCCTGCACCGGTCCCACCGTCACCCGCACCCTGTCCCGGATCCGGGCCGACCTCGCCCTGATGTCCGCCACCGCCGTCCTGGACGGCCGGCTCTTCCACCCGGTGAGCGACTACGTCGAGGTGAAGCTGGCGATGCTCGCCTCCGCCGAGCAGGCGCTGCTCCTGGTGGACCACTCCAAGTTCGGCAAGACCGCCACGTACGCGTACGGCACCGTGGCCGACTACCACTCCGTCATCACCGACACCGGCACCCCCGAGGGGGAACTCACGGCCATGCGCGATCTCGGCGCCACCGTCGAGACGGTCGAACCCGAAGAGCCTGCCCTGTGATCCGCACCCTGTTCGAAACACCGACCGCCTACCACCCCAGTGACGCCGAGGCGGCCGCGCCGGTGCTCCCGGTCCGGGCGGTGCTGTTCGACTTCAGCAACACCATCTTCCAGATGATCGACCTGGACACGTGGCTGCACCGGGTCGCCGCCGCCACCGGCCGTCTCGCCGTGCTGGACGCGCCGGGCGCGGTGGCGGAGATCTCCGACCAGCTGCGTACCGCCTTCCGGCTGCCGTCCGTCGTCGCGCTCCAGGAGGGCCGGGATCTCTCCTGCGAGCAGCACCGCCGTGCCATGTGGGGCTGGTGGGAGCGAGTGGACTTCCTGCGCGGCGCGGAGGAGGCGGCCTACCGGGAACTCACCGCCCCGGACGCCTGGATCCCGTACCCCGACACCGAACCGGTGCTGCGCGCCCTGCGCGAGCGCGGACTGCGCGTCGCCGTCGTGAGCGACTTCGCCTGGGATCTGCGCATCCACCTCGCCCATCACGGGCTGGACGCCCTGATCGACACCTGCGTCGTCTCGTACGAGCAGGGCCGGGAGAAACCCGATCCGCAACTGTTCCTGAAGGCATGCGCCGACCTGGGCGCGGACCCGCGGGCCGCCCTCATGGTCGGTGACAATCCGGTCCGTGACGGGGGCGCGGCAGCCTGCGGCCTGCGCACTTACATCCTCCCGGCCGAGCACCGGACCGGTAAACGCGGCCTGGCGGACGTGTTGCGGCTCGTGGACTGACAGCGGGGGCGGGCCGATCCCCCTCCTGGCAGGATGACCGCATGGAACGTGTGCTTGGCATCGGTGGACATTTCATGCGGGCGGCCGATCCGGTGGCCCTGAGCGCTTGGTACCGCGACAGTCTGGGCCTGGACGCCGACGAGCACGGCCTGTGGGAGCAGGCGGCCGGGCCGACGGTGTTCGCGGCGTTCGAGGCGGACACCGACTACTTCGGGTCCCGTACCCAGCAGACCATGCTCAACTTCCGGGTCCGCGACCTGGACGCGATGCTCGCGCAACTGCGCGCCCAGGGAGCGGACGTGGCCGAGGAGACGCAGGACATGGCGGGTGTCGGCCGGTTCGGCTGGGTCACCGACCCCGAGGGCAACCGGATCGAACTGTGGCAGCCCGCCTGACAGCGTCCTCACGCAGGCGGTGACACTCGGCCCTCCAGGACGCGGGTGCCCGGGGCGCAGCTCTCCCGTAGTTCGGCGAGTTCGGCGGCGGGCAGACTCAGGGCGGAGCCTCGCCGGCTGTGGTCGAGCAGGGCCGACCCTGCCTTCAGCCAGCTCGGCACAGGGTCCACGCCGATGAACTCCGCCAGGCGGGTCAGCTCTTCGGCAGGGCGGTCCAGGAGGTCCTCGTAGGCGAGGGTGGTGCGCCGGTCGGCGGGCAGCCCGGTGAGGAACTCCGTTCCCTCGTTGACGAGTTGGGACCACAGGGTGCCGAAGGTCCGCAGGGGGATGTCGCGGTCGCGTACGAGGGCCGGGTCGAAGCGGTCGTCGAGCAGGGGTGCCAGGTCCGGGGGCAGCGCGCGAAGGTGCTCGGGGGTCAGCTCGCCGAAGCTGTCGATGCCGGCGCGGGTCTTGATCTCGCGGAGCAGGGCGATCGCGCGGTATCCGGGGTGGCGGCTCATGGACAGGGCGCAGTCCGGGCCGTCGCGGAACATGTGCACGAACCTCGCCTCCGGGAAGGCCTCCCGCAGTCCCGGGGCCCAGCCGGTCGAGTAGCCCGAGCGCTCCACGACGGCGGTACGTCCGAAGCGGGCGCAGAGCAGGCCGTACAGAGCCCGGTGATGCTCGGCGGCGGCGCGCTGCGGCCACTGGACCACCTCCGCGCCGAGTTCGTCGAGGAGTGCGTCCGGGTCGTCGGTGAGGTGGGGCAGCACCATCAGGGAGAGCGCGGGAATTCCGGCCGTGGTCCGCCCCGAGTATCTGCCGGGGCGGCTGGTGTGGAGGAACTCCGGCAGCGGCAGCCCGCTGCGGATCATCCGCTCGAAATGCGGCGCGGGGTCGGAGAGCGCCTGCCAGAACTCCTCGCCGCCCACTTTCCCCGCCGGGAAGGACGCGTCGCCGACCGAGGCCATGAACTCGTTCAGACTCAGCACGTCCGGGTGGGAGTTGAGGATGCGGGACAGCGCCGTGGAGCCGCTGCGGCCCGTACCGAAGACGAAGGTCAGAGAACGCATGATCCCCTTTCGACTGGTGGATTTCGAGTGGTGGACGGTGCGCGCTGTTCAACTCTGCCCGGTCCGACAGGTTGCGCACCCCCGCGAGTTCTAGGGGTAGCCGGGGAAGGGCTGGACGCCCATGAGGACCGCGCCCGCGCCGTCGTACATGCCCTCCTGGAGGAAGGCGTGCTGCGGTACGACCGAGGCGTCGCGCAAGTAGCGCTGGAGGGGGCTGTCGTCGGCGACGGCGTCGATGCCGCCGAGTTGGTAGGCGGTCCGGACGACCTCGAAGGAGGTCTTGGCGAGGTGCGCGGAGGCCAGACGCAGCATGCTCGCCTGGTCGGCGGTGGCGGGGGCGCCCGCGCTGATCGTCGCCCATGCCTCCTCCGTGGCCTCGTAGAAGAAGGCGCGTACGGACCGGAGTTGGGCCTCCGCCCGGCCGACCGCGATGCGGTAGGTGGCGCGTTCGGCGGGTTTGGGGGCGCCGGTGTAGCCGGACCGGCCGCCCTGCGCGATGACGTGGTCGAGGGCGGCGCGGGCGACACCGAGGCCGACGACGGCCAGGACCTGGGAGGCGTAGGGGACGGTCGGGTAGCGGTAGAGGGGTTCGTCGACGGTGGCGGCGCCGCCACGGACGAACGTCCACTCCTCGGGTACGACGGCCCCGTCGACCACCAGGTCATGGCTGCCGGTGCCGCGCAGACCGATGACGTCCCAGTTCTCGGCGATCCTCACCCGGTCGGGCCGCAGCACGGCGGTGAGGGGCCGTCCCGCCTTGTCGGCACCGGCCTTGATGCCGACGCCGAGGACGTCCGCGCCCATACAGCCGCTGGCGAACCTCCATCGGCCCGAGACCCGGTAGCCGCCCTCGACGCGTTCGGCCGGTTGTACGGGGAACAGGCCGCCCGCGAAGGCGACATCGGGTCCGTCGGCGTACAACTCGGCCTGGGTGTCGAGCGGCAGGCCGGCCAGGTAGACGCCCGAACAGCCGAAGCTCGCGACCCAGCCGGCGGAGCCGTCGACGACCGAGATCCGCTCGATCAGGCGGAGGAACTCCGCGGGCGCAAGGGCGTCGCCGCCGAAGCGCCGCGGCACGCTCGCCCGGTAGAGTCCCGCCTCCTTGAACACGGCGATCACCTCGCGCGGAACATGCCGTTTCTCCTCGAACTCGGCCCACCGCTCCTCGACCACGGCCAGCACCCGGTCCAGCTTCGGCCCCGGGACATCCAGCGCCTGTGTCATGAGAACAATCCCCTCGCATCGCCCTGCCGGGACGCCAAGCCTCTCAACTGTTCGTCCAGCATGGGGACTTGAAGCACATCCCGTAAGGGCACGCCGCCCGTCACTCCGGCTCGGTCAGCTCGGCGGCGTGGGCGAGCATGCGCGCGCGGTCCGGTTCGCGGCCGGTGAAGAGCCGGAACGCGTCGGCAGCCTGGAACACGACCATGCCGACACCGTTGTGCGCGGCGCAGCCGCGGGCGCGCGCGACACGCAGCAGCTCGGTCTCCAGGGGCCGGTACACGATGTCGACGACCCACAGCCCGGGGTGCAGCAGGTCGGCCGGCAGCGGAAGTCCGGGGTGGGCGGGCGTTCCGGTCGGGGTGGCGTGGACGAGGCCGTCGGCCCGGGGCAGCAGGGCCGGGAGGCCGCCCGGGGCGGACACGGTCGCGCGGCCCTCGCCGAAGCGCCGGTTCAGGGAGCCGACGAGTGCCACGGCACGGTCCGTCAGCAGGTCGACCACGGTGAGGTGTCCTGTGCCGTGGGTGAGCAGGGCGTGCGCGACGGCAGCCCCCGCTCCCCCGGCGCCGAGCTGCACGACATGTTCGCGCGGGGCGTCGGCCAACTCCCGCCCGAGGGAGGCCGCGAAGCCGGTGACGTCGGTGTTGTGCCCCACGGCCCGGCCGCCGCCCGTGCCCTCGAAGACGACGGTGTTGACGGCGCCGACCGCTTCGGCCTGCGGGCTGAGTTCGTCGAGGTGCTCGACGACGAGCTGCTTGCAGGGGTGGGTGATGTTGAGACCCCGGTAGCCCATGCCCCTGGCCGCCCGCACCAGTTCGCCGACTCTTGTGGGGTCGGCTCCGATGCGGTCGAGGTCGATCAGACGGTAGAGGTAGCGCAGGCCGTGCCGGTCCGCCTCCCGTTCGTGGAGCGCGGGGCTGAACGAGGTGCCGATGCCGGAGCCGATCAGCCCGATGAGATACGAGTCCCGGGGCGTCGGCGCGGGCCCGTTCACAGTCCGAGGTAGATCTGGCGGACCCGGGTGTCCCGGCTGAGTTCCTCGGAGGTTCCCGTCATGGCGACGCTCCCGTTCTCCATGACGAGGCAGTGGCTGGTCGCGCCGAAGGTGAGTTTGGCGTTCTGCTCGACCAGGAGCAGGCTCAGGCCCTCCTCCCTCAGCCGCTTCAGGGTGTCGAGGATGAAGCCGACGAGTTTGGGCGACAGGCCCATCGACGGTTCGTCGAGGAGGAGGACACGCGGCCTGGCCATCAGGGCGCGGCCGATGGAGAGCATCTGCTGCTGTCCGCCGGAGAGGGCTCCGGCCAGCCGTCCGCTCATCTCCCGCAGTACCGGGAAGAGTTCGTACACCTCCTCCAGAGCGGCCCGGGTCTCTCCGTCCCAGCGCCGCGCGTAGGCGCCGAGCAGCAGGTTCTTCTCCACGGACAGGCCGGGGAAGACATGCCGGCCCTCCGGTACGTAGCCGATGCCGTGCCGCACCATGTCGCGGGCCTTCACCCGGGTCAGGTCGCGGTCGCCGAGCAGGACCCGTCCGCCGCTGCGCGGGACCAGGCCCATCAGGGCCTTGAGGGTGGAGGTCTTGCCCGCGCCGTTGGCGCCGATGATGCCGACCGAGGCGCCCGGCTCGACGCTGAAGCCGATCGAGCGGACCGCGCACACCCCTCCGTAGTGCACGGACAGGTTCTCGACGGTGAGCGTCGCGGCGGTTCCGGTACGGGAAGCGGGGGTGGTCGTCCTCACCGGGTCGACTCCTTCGAAGCGGGGGGTGGGGTCGGAGCGGGGGCCGTGTCCGGGACCGGCAGTGGGGTGTCCGCCAGCACGGAGTCGCCCAGGTAGGCCTCGATCACCTCCGGTGTCGCGACCACCTCGGCGGGGGTGCCCTCCGCGATGACTCCGCCGCCGGAGAGGACCGTGACGCGTTCGCACAGGGACATGACCAGGCCCATGTTGTGCTCGATCAGCACCACGGTGGTGCCGCTGTCGCGGATGGAGCGCACGATGTCGGCCAGCTGCCGCACCTCTTCGCCGTTCAGTCCGGCGGCCGGTTCGTCGAGGAGGAGCAGCCGGGGCCGGGCGGCCATGGCGCGCGCGATCTCGATGCGCCGCTGGATGCCGTACGGGAGGGAGCCCGGCGCGCTCTCGGCGAAGTCGGTGAGGCCGAAACGTTCGAGGAGTTCCGCGGCCTGCCGCCGCAGTCGCCGCTCCCGGCGCAGCACGCCGGGCTGCCACACCGCGTACTGCCAGATGGTGTGGGTACGGGTGCGGTCCAGGGCGACCAGGATGTTCTCCCGGACCGTCAACTGGCCGAACAGACGCAGGTTCTGGAAGGTGCGGGCCACGCCCTGGAGGGAGAGGGCGTACGGGCGGGCGGTCGTCGTGTCGCGGCCCGCGAACCGTACCCGTCCCGAACTCGCCCGGTAGAAGCCGCTGATGACGTTGAACAGGGTGGTCTTGCCCGAGCCGTTCGGGCCGACGATGCCGCGGATCTCGCCCGGGGCGACCGTGAGGGAGACGTCGTACAGGGCGCGCAGGCCGCGGAAGTCCTTGGTGACGGACCGGATGTCGAGCAGGGGCCCGCCGGAGGACGCGGGTGCCTCGGCGACGTCGTACGGCAGGAAGGGGCGCAGCTCGGCCCGGTCCGTGCCGCCGCCGCGCCTGCGGTTCCAGAACTCCCTTGCCCGGGACGGCACTCCGGCGAGTCCGGTGGGTGCGAAGACAACCATGAGGACGACCACCACGCCGTATCCGAGCTGCGCGTACGCCGAGAAGTCGGAGAGCCACTCCCGGATGAGGGTCAGGCCGATCGCGCCAACCACACAGCCGATCAGGGAGCGGCGGCCGCCGATGATGACCATGGCCAGCAGGATGAACATGTTGCCGATGGAGAAGGTCTCCGGGGCGACATAGCGGATGAGGCCCGCGTAGAGGATGCCGGCCAGGCCTCCGTACACGCTGGCGAGTACGAAGGCGGTCATCCGCAGGAGCGGGATCTCGGCGCCCATCGCCCCCGCCGCGAGGGAGTCGTCGCGCATCGCGCGCAGCCGTCGGCCAAGGGAGGTGCGGACGACGAAGAGGCCGAAGGCCAGGCCGAGGGCGCAGACCACCAACTCCAGGTAGTAGTAGAGGTATTCGCTGGAGAGGTCGATGCCGGGCAGCGTGGGCAGGGGGATGCCGGAGATGCCGTCGGCGCCTCCGGAGACCGAGGCGTTGGTGATCCAGTTGACGAAGCCGAGCGCCAGGCCAAGGGTGACGATGCCCAGGTAGTGGGACTGCATCCGCAGGGCCGGGATGCCGACCAGGAGTCCTGTCGCCGTCGTCGCGAGCAGGGCGAGCACGGCCGCCGCCCAGAACCCGTATCCGGAGTCGGTGGTCAGGATGGCGAGGGTGTAGGCGCCGACTCCGAAGAAGGCGACCTGGGCGAGGTTGATCTGCCCGGAGATGCCCATGGCCAGACCCATGCCGATGGCCAGCAGGGCGTAGATGAGGGCGATGTCGACGACATGGATGGAGTAGCCGCCCAGGCCGTACGGCAGCAGCCAGGCGGCCACGGCCAGGACCCCGAGCGCTCCGTACCGTCCGAGCCCCCCGATGCGGAACTTCACGCGCGGCTCACCGTCCTCTCCCCGAAGACGCCCATCGGGCGGATCATGATGGCCACGGTGAAGATCAGGAAGGTCACGAGCACCGAGTAGCCCTGGAAGTGGCCCGCCGCGTAGGAGTCGAGGACGCCGATCGCGAGCCCGCCGACGACGGCTCCGGGGATGGAGCCGAAGCCGCCGAGCATCGCGGCGGCGAAGCCCTTGATGCCGAGGGCGCCGCCGAGCGAGGCGTCGACGTAGAGCATCGGGCCGACGAGCCCGCCGGCCAGGGCCGCGAGGCCGGCGCCGATGGAGAAGGCGAGGGCGTTACTGCGGCCGACGTCGATGCCGACCGCGGCGGCCGCCTCGTGGTCCATGGCGACGGCCTGCATGGCCGTGCCGCGCTTGGTCCGGGCCAGGAACCAGGCGAGGCCGATCACGGCGAGGGCCGCGACGGCCATCACCAGCAGGTCGTACGTGCGTACGCGCACCCCGAACAGGTCGAGCGGGGCGGACCGGACGGGTGAGCGGACCGCCCGTCCGGTGGTGCCCCAGATCAGGATGGCGACGGCCTGGAGGACGATGCCGAAGCCGATCGTGCCGATCAGCATCAGGTCGAAGTCCTTGTTCTCCAGGGGCCGCAGCACCCGCTCGATGACCAGGCCGATCGCGGCGGTGACCGCGATGGCCACCACCATGGCGACGGCGAAGGGGAGTTTGGAGGTGAGGTAGAAGGTGGAGGCCGCGTAGGCGCCGATCATGGCGATGTCGGCGTGCGCGAAGTTGACCAGGCCCATGGTGCGGTAGACCAGGGAGAACCCCATGGCGACCAGGGCGTAGACCGCCCCGAGGCTCAGGCCTCCGACGAGTGTCTGCAGTGTCTCCTGCACGTCAGTGCTCCCGGTGGCTACTGCTGCGGGACGAGTTTGCCGTCGCGGATGACGCCGATGGTGGTCCTGGTGATGCCGACGCCGGTCTCGTCGTACTGGAAGTCGCCGAGCAGACCCTCGTACCGGGTGGCGCGGATGGCGTCCGCGAGTTCCTCGCCGGTCGCGCCCTTGCTGGTCTGCAGCGCGGTGAGCAGGATGTTCGCCCCGTCGTAGGCCTTGGCGCCGTGCATCTCCGCCTCCTCGCCGTAGGCCGTCTGGTAGGCGGCGGCGAACTTCTTCGAGGCGTCGCTGACGTCGTTGCTGAGATAGGGCGAGCTGACGATGGTGCCCTCGGCAGCGGCCTTGCCCGCGGTGTCGATGAAGACGGGGGTGCCCTGGGGTGCGGCGCCCGCGAAGGGGGCGGTGATGCCGAGGTCGCGGGCCTGTTTGACGATCAGTCCGGCCTCGACCTCCTCCGAGCCGATGAAGATGACCTCGGGTTTCGTGGACCGGATCTTCGTCAGGGCGGCGCTGAACTCCTTCTGGTCGGTGGTGACGACCTGGTCGGTGGACGGTTTGACGCCGAGGTCGCCGACGGCCTTGAGGAAGGCGTCGTGCTCGCCCTTCCCGAAGGAGCCGTTGTTCGTGATCATGGCGATCTTCTGGTGGCCCTTCTCCTTGATCAGGTACTCGGCGAGCGTCGTGTCGTAGGTGGTGCTGGTCGGCCCGTTGAGGAAGAGGTACGGGCTCTTCAGCGCGACCAGGCCGTCGGACTGCCCGGAGGTGATGTTGGGGATCTTCGCCTGCTGGAGCACCGGCCCCATGGCGATGGTGACCGCGCTCTCCGCCGTACCGATCATGGCGATGTAGTTCTCGTCGGCGAGTTTCCGGGCGATGTTGGTGCCGGTGGTCGGGTCGCCCTGGTCGTCGAAGAGCTTCAGCTGGATCTTGCGGCCGTCGATGCCGCCCTTCTTGTTCCACTCGTCGACGGCGAGCTTGGCGCCCTTGTACTCCCAGTCGCCGAGCGAGCTGAGCTGGCCGCTCTGTGCGTCGACGACCGCGATCTTGATGGGTCCTGAGGAGTCCGCGCTGTCGGACCCGGAGTCGCCGGGCGCGCTGCACGCGGCGAGGGCCAGGGCGAGGGTCAGCGCTGCGGGCAGTCTTGGGATACGGCTCATGAAGGTCACCTCGTGGTGTGAGGAGGGGAAGGTCTTCGGAATTGCCGTGGGGTTCTCAGTCGGCGAAGGAGCCGCGGTAGATGTCCTTGATGTTCCAGTGGCCCGGTGTAGGCACCGGTTCGTTGACCATCGGTACGTCGATGACGGCCGTCCGGCGCCGGCCGATCGCGTCGGCGAGTGCCTTGGCCAGGTCGGCGGGTGCGGTGACGGTGTGGCCGTCGGCGCCGCAGGACCGGCCGAGGGCCGCGAAGTCGGGGCTGTACGGGCGTCCTTCGGCGTCGGTGAACTCGCAGCCGTAGGACCGTCCGAACGACGCGGTCTGGAGGTCGGCGATGGTGCCGTGGGCCCGGTTGTTCATCACGACGAACACGACGGGCAGGCCGCGTTCGACGGCCATCGGCAGCGCGGGCAGCTGTGCGCTCATCCCGCCGTCGCCGATCAGCGCGACCACCACCCGGTCGGGCTCGGCCAGTTGGACCCCGACCGCGGCCGCCGGTCCGAAGCCCATGGTCGAGGCTCCGCCCGGGGTGATGAACCGCCCGCCTGCGGGGAGTTCGTAGCACTGGGCGACGCCGTTCTTGTTCCAGCCGACGTCGGTGACGAGCACCGCGTCGTCGGGCAGCGCGTCGCGCAGGTCGGCGAGGATGCGCTGCGGACGCAGCGGGAACTCGTCGCCGCGCCCGGCCTCGCGGGCGGCGGCGAAGACGGCCCGGCGGGCGGCGGCGATGCCCTCCCGCAGTCCGGGCCTGACGACGGGTTCGGGCCGGGCGGATCGTACGATCGCGCCGATGACCCGCAGCGCGTCGCCGACATCGGCGACGGCGCCGGTCTCGACGGGGTAGTTGCGGCCGATCTCGGCGGGGTCGATGTCGATCTGGAGGAGCCGGCTGGGCGGGCTGTTCCGGTCGCCGAAGGTCCAGGTGTACGCCGGGTCCCAGGAGCTGGCGTCGGTCTCTGCGAACCGGGTCGCGAGGGCGAGCACGACATCGGCGCCCCTGGTGTGTTCGTGGGTGGCCTCCAGGCCCCAGAACCCGGGCATGCCGAGCAGCAGGGGGTGGCTGTCGGGGAGCACCCCTTTGCCCATCAGGGAGTGCGCGAGAGGGATGTCGAGGTGTTCGACGAGGTCCAACAGGGCCTGGCGGGCGGCCGGTTCGCGCAGTCCGCCGCCGAAGTAGATCAGCGGACGCTCGGCGCCGAGCAGGGCCTCGGCGATGTATTCGGCGGTGGTGCGGTCGATCGCCGGGAGCGTCGAGCCGCCGGGCAGGGGGTGCTGTCCCTCGTACGGCTCGACCTGCCGGTTGAACAGGTCCATCGGTACGTTGACGAGTACGGCTCCGGGCCGTCCGGAGGTCGCGGTCCAGAACGCCCGTTCGGTGGTGCGGGCCAGGTCCTGGACCCGGTGGACGTTCCAGGCGCGTTTGGTGAACGGCCGGTAGATCGCGGTCTGGTCGGCGTCCGCGTGGAGGTTGACCTCCTGGTGCGGGTGGCGGCCCTCGTAGTACGAGGGGATGTCGCCGGAGACGACGACCAGCGGGATCGAGTCGAGGGCGGCGGTGGCCACGCCGGTGACCGCGTTCATCATGCCGGGGCCGACGTGGGTGAGCAGGACGCCGGGCTTGCCGGAGGCGCGGGCGTAGCCGTCGGCGGCGTGGGCGGCGGCCTGTTCGTGGCGGGCGATCACGAACTCGATCCGGCTGGGGCCGAGCGCGTCCAGCAGGGCGATGTTGGTGTGGCCGCAGGTGCCGAAGACGAACTCGACGCCGTACGACTCCAGTTGGGCGACCATGGCCTCGGCGGCACTGACGGTCATGCGTCGCTCCCCTCGTCCACGGTGGTCGTATCGCCCCAGACGGACAGGCCACGGAGCATCAGGGTCTTGACGACCGTGTAGTCCTCGATCATCGAACGGGGCGTCTCGCGGCCGAAGCCGGAGTCCTTGACCCCGCCGAACGGGACATGGTCGAGGCGGTAGTTGGAGCTGCCGCCCACGATCAGCGCGCCGGTCTCCAGCTCGCGCCAGGCGGTGACGATCCGGCCCAGGTCGCGGGTGAACAGCCCGGCCTGGAGGCCGTAGCGGCTGGCGTTGCAGGCGTCGATGACGGCGCCGAAGTCGTCGTACGGGAGGACCGCGACCAGCGCCCCGAAGACCTCGTGGACGACGACCGAGGCGGACTCGGGCGGTCCGGCGATCAGCGTGGGCGCGGCGGTGGCGCCGTTCCGGGTGCCGCCGCGCAGGACGCGGGCGCCCGCGGCGGCGGCCTCGGCCGACCAGCGCACCACGCGTTCGGCGGCCTCCTCGTCGACCATGGAGCCGACGTCGGTGTCCGGGTCGAGGGGGTCGCCGACCTTCAGGGTGTCGACGGCGGCGGTGAAGGCGTCGAGGAAGTCGTCGTAGCGGGAGCGGTGGACGTAGACGCGCTGGACGGAGATGCAGCTCTGGCCGGAGTTGCTGTATCCGGTGCGGACGCATTCCTTCGCGGCCTGGGCGATGTCGGCGTCCTCGCAGACGATCGTGGCGGCGTTCCCGCCCAGTTCGAGGACCAGGCGCTTGGCCCCGGCGGCGCGTGCCACGGCCCGGCCGCTCGCCGCGCTGCCGGTGAAGCTGATGACGGCGACCTCGTCGGCGGCGCACAGCAGCGCGCCGACCTCGGCGCCGCCGTGCAGCAACTGCACGGCCTGCGGGGGTAATCCGCACTCCAGGAGCAGCGCCACGACCGCCGCGGTCGTGGCCGGTGCCTGGGGCGGGGCCTTGACGAGGGTGGTGTTGCCCGCGGCGAAGGACGCGCCGAGTTTGTGGGCGAGGAGGTTGGCGGGGGCGTTGAACGGGGTGATGGCGAGGGCCACTCCGGCCGGTGCGCGGTAGGTGAGGGCGGTGTTGCCGATGCCTCGCGCCCAGCCCGCGACGGGCAGTTGCTCGCCGCCGATGTGCCGGGCCTCGGAGGCGCACACCGCGAAGGTGTCCGCCACGCGGTCGATCTCCCCGCGCCCGTCCTTGAGCGGCTTGCCCAGTTCCAGCGCCAACAGCCGGGCCAGTTCCTCGCGGTAGGCCGAGGCCGCGCGCGAGGCCCGGTCCAGGATGTCGGCGCGGGCGGCGGGGGCGAGCCGGGCCACGGTGCGGGCGGAGGCGGCGGCGTGGTCGAGGGCACGGGAGACCTCCTCGCCGGTCGCCGTGGTCGTCCGGCTGACAACTCGTCGCAGATACGGGCCCGTTCGGGTCATCGAGGGGCCTTCGCCGCCCCACCGGCCCGCGATGTACGGGGGCGCCTCGACCACGCCCGCGTCCGCGCCGGCCTTCAGGAGTGAATCCAGCATGAAGCCTCCCAGGAAACCGCTGAGTGGTACCGGTGGACTGCTGTGTGGTTCGGCGTGTAACGTACGGGCGCCAACTCACGGTGACAAGAGGGCAGTTCGAGGAAAGTTCCGAGGCCTGTCCATGGGGGCGGCCCGGCACGGAGGGAGACGGCGCGTGGACGGGACCGGGCGGGAGCGGACGGAGACGGCGGCGGAGACGAGCGCCGAGGCGACCACCGAGGCCACGGGGGTACGCAGTGTGCGCAGGGCGCTGGACATTCTGGGGCTGCTGACCGAGGACCGGCCGGCCGTCACGCTGCGGGAGATCGTCGACGCCACCGGCCTGGCCAAGACCACGGTGGTCCGGTTGGTGCAGACCCTCGAACAGAGCGGTCTGCTCTGGGACACCCCGGCCGGCTACACCGCCGGGCCCGGCCTGTGGCGCTGGGCGCATCTGGCGCACGCCAGCTGGGAACTCCCCCGCGAGACCCGCAAGTTGATGCGGGAGCTGGCCGAGGAGCAGCAGGAGACGGTCAACCTGTTCATGCTGCGCGGCCTGGCCCGGGTCTGTGTCGCACAGCAGGAGAGCCCGCAGCCGCTGCGTCATGTGGTGCGGGTCGGCGATGAACTCCCCCTGTGGGCCGGCGCCTCGTCCAAGATCCTGCTCCGTACGGCTCCCGACAGCCTGCTGCGCCGGATCGCCCTGGACTCCCCGCACGGCGAGGGACACGCCCGGCAGCTGCGGGTGTGGGCGGACCTGGCGGCGGAGCGCGGCTTCGCGGTCAGCCGGGGTGAGCGCGACGAGGGGCTGACGGCCGTGGCCGTGCCGGTCGTCGGGCGCACCGGGGCCGTCGTCGCCGCGCTGTCGCTCAGCGGGCCCAGCCATCGCTTCCCCGAGACCGCCGTCCCCCGCTTCGCCGAGGCGCTGAGCGCGGTCTCCCGGCAGATGTCGGAGCAGGGCTTCGACCATCCGCTCAGCCCCACGAGGTAGCCCAACGGGGCAACCCGACCGCGCCCGTGAATCCAGCTCACCTGTGAACCCCCCGCACGGACCGCAGAAGAAGGAGCCGGTGCATGGCCGAACGACCGCTCTCAGGAATCCGCGTACTCGATCTCACCAATGTGCTCGCAGGACCGTACTGCAGTTATCACCTCATGCTGCTCGGCGCCGAGGTCGTCAAGGTCGAGCAGCCGGGGAGGGGTGATCTCGCCCGGAGTCTCGGTCCCGACCCGGACCTCAACCGGGCCGGTATCGGTGCCTCCTTCCTCGCCCAGAACGCCGGGAAGAAATCCCTCGCCCTCGATCTCAAGGACCCCGGCGACCGGGCCGACTTCGAGGATCTGGTGCGCGGCGCCGACGTCCTGCTGGAGAACTTCCGGGCCGGGGTGCTCTCCCGGATGGGTTACGGCCCCGCCCGGCTCGGTGAGCTGAACCCACGGCTGGTGAGCTGCTCGATCAGTGGCTTCGGGCAGTCCGGGCCGATGAGCACCGCGCCCGCCTACGACCAGATCATCCAGGGCCTGTCAGGGATGATGAGCATCACCGGAACGACCGACACCGCACCGCTCAGGGTGGGGTTCCCGGTCTGTGACTCGCTCGGCGGGATCGGCTCGGCCCTCGCGATCAGCGCGGCGCTGCTCGGGCGGGAGCGGACCGGACGGGGGGTCCGGCTCGACGTCTCCATGCTGGAGGTCTCACTCTCCGCGATGGGCTGGGCCGTCTCCAACTACCTGGTCAGCGGGGTGGACCCGGAGCCGATGGGCGACCAGAACGCCACCGCCGCGCCCTCGGGCACCTTCGAGACCGCCGACGGCGGGCTGAACATCGCGGCCAACCGGCAGGAGCAGTTCGTCACGCTGTGCCGTCTGGTCGGGCTGCCGGAGCTGGTCGAGGACGTGCGGTTCGCCGAGCGGGAGGCACGCAAGCGGCACCGGGCGGAGTTGAACACCGAGCTGAACGCGGCGCTGCGCCGGCGGACCGCCCTGGAGTGGGAGGAAACGTTGTCGGCGGCCGGTGTCCCGGCGGCCCGGGTGCTGACGGTTCCCGAGGCCGTCGAGCTGGAACAGCTGTCGCACCGCGGCTTCTTCACCGACCTGCCCTACCCGGACGGCTCCGGCCGGACCCTGCGGGTCAGCGGCAACGGCGTACTCGTGGACGGCGTACCCCTTCCGCCGGTCTCGCCGCCGCCCCTGCTCGACCAGCACGGTGAGGAGCGGGGACGGATCGTCGCCCGCTGGCGGTCGTACGGGCGCCGGGCCGCCCAGGCACGGACGGCCGCGCAGACGGGGGCCGACGAGGCGCAGGCCTCATGACGCCCGGACCCCAGAACAGGACTCCGTACGGGCCGCAGGACGGGCTGGTCGCCCAGTGGTGGGCCACCGCCGTCAGCCGGGTCGAACCCGGCGTCATCGAACTGCGCGAGCACCCCGTCCAGAACCTGATCGGCACCGCGACCTTCGTCGAGACCATCTGGCTACTGCTCCGCGGCGAACTCCCCCGCCCCGAACAGGCCGCGCTCCTGGAGGCGGCCCTGGTGGCGGGCGTCGACCACGGTCCGCAGGCGCCCTCCATCGCCGCCGCCAGGATGGCCGCCACCTGCGGTGTCGGGCTGAACAGCGCGATGGCCACCGGGGTCAACATGCTCGGGGACGTGCACGGCGGAGCCGGGCAGCAGTGTGTACGGCTGCTCGGCGAGATCGGCGAACGGCACGTCCACGACGGTGAGTTCGACCGTGCCGTAGCGGAGGTCGTCGGCGAGTGGCGGGCCCGCTCGCCCTATCTGCCGGGCTTCGGTCACCGTTTCCATCCCCGCGACCCACGCCGTGACCCGCTGCTCGCCCTGGTGGACCGGGCCGTGGCGGACGGTGTCGTCGAGGGCGCCCACCTGCGGGCCGCCCGCGCCGTGGAGACGTACCTCAACCGGGGACGCGAGGGAAAGAAGCCCGTGCCCATGAACATCGACGGCGCCACCGCCGTCATCTACGCCGAGCTGGGCTTCGAGGCGCCGCTGGCCCGCGGGCTGTTCGTCCTCAGCCGCAGCGTCGGCATCCTCGCCCACGCCTGGGAGGAGACCGGGCAGGGACGGCGCAACAAGAGCCCCATGCCGCCCGCCATGGTCCCGGTCCACCTGACGGCACCAACTCCCCGCCGATAGCGCCCGGTTGCACCGAGGACCGTACAAAACCCTTGCCGCACGTCTTGTCACCGGCACCTGCCGTCCCTAACGTGACGCCTCATCACACCGACCCGCACACCGGGTCCGGCGAACCATCTGGTGGACCTTGATCGAATCGAGGGAACTCAACGATGGAAAGACGCTCCTTTCTCCTGACAGCCGCGGCGGGCAGCGCGGCCACGGTCGCCTCCGTGACCTCCCCCGCCGAGGCAGACGCCAACGCCTCCGGCCTCGCACTCCCCGTACCGCCGCAGTCCGCCGCACTCGGCACCACGGGCACCGACTGGCCCAAGGTCGGCGGCAACTACGGCAACCAGAACCACTCCACGCTCCGCGGCATCACCCCGAAGAACATCAAGAGACTCGGCAGCGCCTGGCACGTCAACCTGGAGGGCGGCTCAGCCTCCGCGTACCAGCAGTGCACGATCGTCGTACGGGACGGGGTGCTGTACGTCGAGACCACCCAGCAGAACGTCTTCGCCGTCGACGGCCGGACCGGCGAGGTCCTGTGGCGGACCAGCCTCGGTACGGAGACCACCAACATGCGGGGCGTGGCGGTCGCCGAGGGCAAGGTCTTCACCATCTCGGGCGCCAACATCGTCTACGCGCTCGACCAGCACACCGGCGTGGTCGTCTGGCGGAAGCCGCTGATCGTGGACGACAACGGCGGTGACGACGGCTGCGACAACGACAGCGGCCAGTGCGGCGGCAACAGCGGCGGACTCGCGGGTGCGGTAGTCCATTTCGACGGCATGATCTACGTCGGCACCGAGGGCTCCACGGCCGGCGCGCGGGGCCGGGGCTACGCACTCGAAGCCGCGACCGGGAACGTCGTATGGACCTTCTGGGGCCCGCCCGGGCCCGGCGAGTTCGGGCACGACACCTGGGAGGGCGACTCCTGGAAGACCGGCGGCGCGGTCCCCTGGATCCACCCGGCCGTGGACCCCGAACTCGGCCTGGTCTACTGGACGTTCGGCAACCCCTATCCCCGTACGGACGGATCCTCGCGCGGCGGCGACAACCTCTTCGCCAACTCGATCGTCGCCATCGACGCGAAGACCGGGAAGCGGCGCTGGCACTTCCAGTCGGTCCACCACGACATCTGGGACGCCGACAACGTCATGGCCCCGGTCCTCGCCGACCTCCTCATCGACGGCAGGAAACGCAAGGTCGTCGTCTACGGCTCCAAGACCTGCTGGTTCTACATCCTCGACCGGCGCACCGGCAAGGCGATCCATGGCATGGAGGAGCGCCCGGTCCCCCAGCACGCCCTGCAGAAGACCTCACCCACCCAGCCGTTCCCCGGCGGCGAGCCGTTCACCGACCCGTTCCCGCGCCTCGACAAGACGACCAGGCCGGTGCCGTTCTATCCGGCCGGCGGTCTGTACTCGGTGTTCTGGGACCGGGCGACGATCATCTTCCCGGGCGCGGGCGGCGGCGCCGACTGGGGTTTTCCTTCCTTCAGCCCGAAGACCGGATACGTCTACATCGGCTACGGCCTGGTCAACTCCTCCTACTCCAACACCCGTGGCGGCCGGGTCAACACCGCCCGTCCGCTGGGCGAGTTGTTCGGAGGCGGGCTCGTCGCGATGGACCCGCGGACGAACACGGTCGCCTGGCGCAAGGAGGGCGACTGGTCGCTCGCGCACGGCAACGGCATCCTCACGACCGCGGGCCGGGTCCTCTTCCAGGGGCGTCCGGACGGCGTCCTCGAAGCGATGGACGACACCGACGGCGCGACCCTGTGGACCTGGCAGTGCGGCGCCGGCGTCAACACCATCCCCGTCTCGTACGAGATCGACGGCGAGCAGTACGTGGCCGTGCTCGCCGGCGGCAACGGGCTGCCCTTCCCCGACATCCCGCGCGGCGACCACCTGTGGGCCTTCAAGCTCGGCGGCAAGGTCGCGCCCGCCCCCGCGCCCACACCGCCCTCCCGCCGCAACCAGATCCGCGTCGCCGCCGTGACCGGCGTGACAGCGCACAACACCGTCACTCTCGGCCGCATCTGGAACACCGGCACCGGCTCTCCCGGCACCACCGAGAACACCGTCGCCCAGAACGCCATGGCGCCCCAGCACCTCACCGTCCCCGTCGGCACCGAGGTCACCTTCACCAACCCGGCCGACAACAAGCAGGCACACGGAGCGGCGGCGTTCTTCGACGCCGAGTTCGACACCGGTTTGCTGATGCCTGGCCAGTCGTACACGCACACCTTCGCCACGGCCGGCGAGTACTTCTACAACGACCCGGCCTTCCCGCAGTCCACCGGCAAGATCGTCGTCCAGTGAGAGGGCGGACCACCATGACGGCAAGAACCCGTACCCCGCTGTCCATTGCCCTGGCGATCGTTCTCGTCGCCCTGGCCGCCTTCTTCGGCGGCCGATACCAGGCCTCCGCCCAGGCGGGGCACAACGGCGCGCAGGAACTCGGCGACCCCGACTACGGCGTCTGCCGCGGTACCAACGCCCGCTGCTACCACGACTGGGGCAACTTCACCCCGGCCACCGACGGTTACCGGGTCCTCCTCTACACCCGTACGGCGGGACCCCGCCACGCCAACCTGGGCCCGGCCCTCGGCACCGGTCTCAACCCCGCGCTCACCACCGCCAACGTCGTGCAGAACGCGGTCGTCGAGCTGGGCCAGGACAACGGCTTCGGTGTCGACTGGACCGAGGACGTCGCCCAACTCGCCTCCTCCGGACAGCTGTTCAGGTACAACGCGGTCGTCTTCTACTCCACCAGCCGTGACACCCTCGACGACGCCGCGCAGACCGCCCTGC
Source organism: Streptomyces sp. NPDC002156 (assembly GCF_053593675.1). Classification (NCBI taxonomy): domain Bacteria; kingdom Bacillati; phylum Actinomycetota; class Actinomycetes; order Kitasatosporales; family Streptomycetaceae; genus Streptomyces; species Streptomyces sp. NPDC002156. Next base: position 27,844 of record NZ_JBSFDA010000014.1, read on the forward strand.
GCCAGTACGTCCGGGGCGGCGGAGGCTTTGTCGGCATCCACAACGCCTTCGGCACCGAGTACAACTGGCCCTGGTACGAAGGCCTGTTGGGCGGCGCCAACTTCTACGACCACGGTCCGACGCAGCCCGGCACGGTCGTCGTCCAGGACCGGCACGACTCCTCCACCGAGGGGCTCCCGGCCCGCTGGACCTTCACCGACGAGTGGTACAACCTCGTCCCGGCACCCTCGCGGGTCCGGGTCCTCGCCACCGTCGACGAATCCACCCTGGCCAGGGGCGTCACCGGGAACCTGGGCCATCCCGGGCACGGCCGGGCCCACCCGGTGGCCTGGTGCCAGTACTACGACGGCGGCCGCGCCTGGCTCACCACCCTCGGCCACGACGCCCGGGACTTCGCCACGGACGGCTCGTTCCCCGGAGCCGAGGAGTACCAGCGGCTCGTCCTCGGCGGCATCGAGTCCGCGATGGGCAAAAAGCCTTTCTGCAAGGGCCGTTGAGCCGGACACCCGACAGGGTGCCGCATCGGGATTCGCCGGACCCCCGTCCGCCCGGCGACTACCGTACAGACATGCAGCGCTACCCGCTGCGACGTACGAGGAGGAGTCCGATGTCATCGCCCTGTGACCCGAAGTACGCTCCTGCCGGAGATGTGGGCGCGGCCCTCATGGCCATCGATTCCCAGCTCAAGGCCATCTACGACGGCAGGACCGGCAGCAACTCCGAACAGCGGAAGCTGGTGGACCAGTACATCGCGTCCATGGGCCCCGCGGGGGTCGACGCACTGGTGGACGGCGCGTGCACGCTCATCTACATGTTCATGGAGTGGCTGAGGAGGATGTGCGAGGAGCACGACAAGGACCTCATCGAGTACACAGTGCCCAGCCTCGTGGCCGCGATGCGGATGATGCCCAGGACCTTCCGTCCCGAGGTCATCCCCACGATGGCCGGTCTGATCGTGGCCGCCGGCACCGGTCTGAGCCCCAGTCTGTGGCGTGCGCAGTACGGAGACTGGACCGACGCCGAACTGAATCCCCTGGAGGGCACGGTGGTCCTGCTCGCAGAGAAGATCAACCGGATCGCGGACGACCAGGACTTCGCCACCCGTCTGATCACCGAGGCTCTCTCCAGGACGGACCGGAGCTGACGGCGATGCCGGACCGACGAGCGGGCTGCGTCAGGCGTCCCAGTGGTAGCGCCGCTCGGGGCGCCCCGTCTGCCCGTACCGAAGTGTCACCACCGCCTGACCCGTGACGCTGAGGTACTCGAGGTAGCGGCGCGCGCTGACGCGTGAGATGCCGACCCGCGTCGCACACTCGGCGGCCGACAGGGTTCCGTCGGCCGCGCGCAGTGCGCGCTGGACGAGTTCGGCGGTCTCCACGCTCATGCCCTTCGGCAGGGTGGGCGTCACCGTCGGCGCCGCCACCCGTCCCAGCGCGCGGTCCACGTCGGCCTGTCCGCTGACCGTGGCGGCGTGCAGATTGCCGCGCCGGGCGCTGTAGCGCTCCAGCCGGTGCTTGAGGTCCTCGGCGTCGAAGGGTTTCAGCAGGTAGTCGACCACTCCCTGGCGTACGGCGCCCCGGACGGCCTCCGCCTCGCGGGCGGCGCTGATCACCAGCACGTCGCAGTCCTGGGCCGCCGTCCGCAGCCTCGGGATGACATCCAGGCCGAACATGTCGGGCAGATACAGGTCGAGCAGCACCAGGTCGGGCTGCAGCTCGGCGGCGGCGGTGAGCGCCTGTTCCCCGCAGTTCGCCGATCCGACCACGCGGAAGCCGTCGACACCGTCGACGAACCCCCGGTGGATCCGCGCCACCATGAAGTCGTCCTCGACCACCAGGACGTCGATCATCGGACCTCCTCCGTCTCCCGATCGGTGAGCTGACCCACGGACATCCGGGCCGTGAAGACTGCACCGGGATGGGTGTTCGCCACCGACACCTCGCCCCCTCTGCGGGTGCATACCAGCCGGGTGAGCGCCAGACCGATCCCCCGGTCGCCGCCCTGCGCGGCCTTGGTGGTGAAGCCCCGGGAGAACACCTCCTGCGCCAGCTCAGGGGCCACGCCCGGGCCCGAGTCGCGCACCACTATCTCCACGCTCGACGCGTCCTGGCGCAGTTCGACCTCCACCCAGGCCTCGTCCGCGTGGTCCGGGGCCGCGGCGGCGTCGAGGGCGTTGTCGACGAGGTTGCCGACCACCGTCGCCACGTCCGCGGAGTCCGTCGGCTCCAGCCGGTCCAGGGCCGTGAGTTCCGAGATGCGCAGCTGGACCCGGCGCTCCGCCGCGAGCGCGGACTTCGCCGTGAGCAGCGCGGCGACGGCATGGTCACGGACCCGGCTGGTGAGGGTCAGGTCGAGCGACTCGCGGTGCTTGCGCAGGGCGCGGACATACCGTACGACCTCGTCGTGCTCGCCGATCTGGATCAGCCCGGAGATGGTGTGCAGCTGGTTGGAGAACTCGTGGGCCTGGGCGCGCAACAGTTCGGTGCTGCTGCGGAAGGAGCCCAACTCCCGTTCCAGCTGGGCCAGTTCGGTACGGTCGCGCAGGGTCGTCACCGAGCCGAGCCGACGGCCGTCCTTGGTGACGTCCATCCGGTTCATCACCAGTACCCGGCCCCGGCGTACGACCACCTCGTCGCGCCGCTCGCTGCCGTGCTCGGCGCCCTGCTCGCCGCCGGTCCCGGCCAGGACGTCGTACAGCCTGCCCTCGATGCCGAGGTCGGCCAGGCTCATCCCGACGCAGTCCTCGGGCAGGTCGAGCAGTTTGCGGCCGACCTCGTTGACCAGGGTGAGCCGCAGGTGCGGGTCGAGCGAGATCACGCCCTCGGCGATCCCGAACAGCATGGCCTCCCGGTGCTCGGCGAGGCCCGCGATCTCGCGGGGTTCGAGGCCGAAGGTCTGGCGCTTGATCCGCCGGGCCAGCAGCCAGGACCCGGCGACCCCCAGCACGCTCGCGATGCCGAGATAGGCGAGCAGATACGACGAGGCTCCGCTCAGCCGCTGCCAGACCGTCGGTGAGACGCGTCCGATCATGACCGTGCCGAGATGCTCGCCGACGTGATCCAGGTCCTCGCCGAGCACCGGGACCTGGGCGACCAGCTCGCGGACCCCGTCCACCGGCAGCTCCCCGGACCAGCCGCGCGCCTGCGCGACGCTGGGCCCGTCGACCGGGAGCCGGGTCCCGACCAGGGTGGGGTTGGTGGAGGCGACGATCCTGCCGTGTTCGTCGGCGACCGTGACGGACGTGACGTTCGACCGGACCAGGGTGGTCTGCAGCAGCGGCGCGAGGGTCTCGCCGGGAGCGGGACGGACGAGCTGGGTACGCAACAGTGGGTTTCCGGCCATCTCCTCGGCGAGGGCGCTCACCCGGCGGCCCTCGACCCGGTCGAAGGTCGCCCGCGACTGCGCCAGCGACACCGCGGCGACCGCGAAAAGCACCATCACCACGCCCGTGAGCTGCAATACCAGCAGCTCACCGGCGAGCGTGTGACGGCGTGACACAACGACCACTATGAACTCAACCTTCAATGGTCACACAAGGCAGACGGGGTGTCCCCCGAGCCGCACAATCATGGCGCCGGACTCGCCCAAGCGAAAGAGATGAGCCATGAGAACTCGCAGAGCCGCACTTCTCTCAGCTCTTGCCACTGTGTCGATACTCGCCGTGAGCGCCTGCGGTGCCACCGCGGAGAAGGAGGACTCCGGGAGCGGAAGCACGGGCGGCAAGCCCGTCACCGGTCTGCGGATCATGGTCCCCAACACCCCGGGCAGCGGGTACGACGTCACTGCCAGGACCGTCGCCCAGGTGATGCAGGACTCCAAGGTGGCGTCCGGGGCCCAGGTGTACAACCTGCCCGGGGCCGGCGGCACCGTGGGCCTCCAGCGGCTGGTGAACGAGAAGGGCAACGGCAAGCTCGCCATGCAGATGGGGCTGGGGGTCGTCGGCTCCTCGTACACCTCGAAGTCGGCGGCGACGCTCACCGACACCACGCCCCTCGCCAAGCTGATCGAGGAGGCCGGTGCGATCGTCGTGTCGAAGGACTCCCCCTACAAGACGATCGACGACCTGGTCACCGCGTGGAAGAAGGATCCGAAGAAGGTCGCGGTGGGCGGCGGCTCGTCACCGGGCGGTCCGGACCACCTCCTGCCGATGCAGCTGGCGAAGGCGGTCGGCATCGAGCCCAAGGACGTCAACTACATCTCGTACGACGGCGGCGGTGAGCTGCTGCCCGCCATCCTCGGCAACAAGATCGCCTTCGGGGCCAGTGGGTTCGGTGAGTTCCTCGACCAGATCGAGGCCGGGCAGGTGCGGGTCCTGGCGGTGACCAGTGAGAAGCCGATCGACGCCGTCAAGGACGCCCCAACCCTCAAGGACTCGGGGATCGACCTGGTCTTCACCAACTGGCGCGGGATCGTCGCCCCTCCCGGGATCACCGACGAGCAGACGAAGACCTGGATCGACTCCCTGACCACGATGCACGACTCGGCGCAGTGGAAGTCCGAGCTGACCAAGCGCGGCTGGACCGACGCGTTCGTCACCGGTGACGACTTCGGCTCCTTCCTCACGGAGCAGGACAAGTCCGTCGCCGACCTGCTGACCGAGCTCGGTCTGGCATGAGTTCCCAGGTCGACGAACGGAGCGTCGAGGACGCCCGTCCGCCGCAGGGCAAGGACCGCGCGCAGTACGGCATGTGCGCGTTCCTCGTCCTGGTGGGCATCGCGGTGATCGTGGACGGCCTCGGCATCCCGCACATCACCAGCAGCACCGACCCGGTGGGCCCGCGCGCGGTCCCCGTCATCCTGGGCGTACTGCTCCTGCTGGTCGCGGTGGCGTACGCGGTCGACGTGGCCCGGGGCGGCCACGGTGAGCCGGAGGCCGGCGAGGACGTCGACCTGTCGCAGGGCACGGACTGGCGCACGGTACTGCTGCTGATCGGCGCGTTCGTGGTGAACGCGGTGCTGATCGAACGGCTCGGCTGGGTGATCAGCGGCGCGCTGCTGTTCTGGGGAACGGCGTTCGCCCTCGGCAACCGGCACTACGTACGCAATCTGCTGATCGCGGTGACGATGTCGCTCACCACGTTCTACGCCTTCGCGATCGGGCTCGGTGTGAACCTCCCGGCCGGTGTGCTGCAAGGAATCCTCTGATGGACAACCTGAACAACCTGATGCAGGGCTTCGAGGACGTCATCGCCCCGATGAACCTGCTGCTGGCGCTGATCGGCGTCCTGGTCGGCACCGCGGTGGGGGTGCTGCCGGGCATCGGTCCGGCGATGACCGTGGCCCTGCTGCTGCCGATCACCTACGGCTTGGAGCCGGTGCAGGCGTTCATCATGTTCGCCGGGATCTTCTACGGCGGGATGTACGGCGGCTCGACGACCTCGATCCTGCTGAACACCCCCGGCGAGTCGTCCTCGGTGGTGACGGCCATCGAGGGCAACAGGATGGCCAAGGCGGGCAAAGCGGCGCAGGCCCTCGCCACCGCCGCCATCGGCTCATTCGTGGCGGGCACGATCGGCACCCTGCTGCTGGTGCTCGTCACCCCGGTCGTGGTGGACTTCGCGGTCAGTCTGGGCTCGCCGGACTACTTCGCCCTGATGCTGCTGTCCTTCATCGCGGTCACGTCCGTGCTGGGCGCGTCCCGCATCCGGGGCCTGATCTCGCTGCTGCTGGGTCTGACGATCGGCCTGGTCGGCATGGACAACGTGTCCGGGCAGCAGCGGCTCACCCTGGGCGCGCCGCAGCTGGCGGACGGGATCGACGTGGTGGTGGTCGCCGTCGGTATCTTCGCCGTCGGCGAGGCACTGTGGGTGGCCGCGCATCTGCGGCGCAAGCCCGTCGAGATCATCCCGGTCGGCAGGCCGTGGATGGGCAAGCAGGACTGGAAACGGTCCTGGAAGCCGTGGCTGCGCGGTACGGCGTTCGGCTTCCCGTTCGGCGCGCTCCCGGCCGGCGGCGCCGAGATCCCGACCTTCCTGTCGTACGCGACGGAGAAACGGCTGACCAAGCACCCGGAGGAGTTCGGCAAGGGCGCCATCGAGGGCGTGGCCGGTCCCGAGGCGGCGAACAACGCCTCGGCGGCGGGCACGCTGGTCCCGATGCTGGCCATCGGCCTCCCGACGAACGCGACCGCCGCGGTCATGCTGGCCGCGTTCCAGTCGTACGGCATCCAGCCAGGACCGCTGCTGTTCGAGCGGGAGGCGAGCCTGGTCTGGGTGCTGATCGCCAGCCTGTTCGTCGGCAATCTGATGCTGCTCCTGCTGAATCTGCCGCTCGCCCCGGCCTGGGCGAAGCTGCTGCAGATACCTCGCCCCTATCTCTACGCGGGGATCCTGTTCTTCGCGTCGATGGGCGCGTACGCCGTCAACGCCCAGCCCCTGGACCTGTTCCTGCTGCTGACGCTGGGGCTCCTCGGCTTCGCGATGCGGCGGTTCGGGCTGCCGGTGCTGCCGCTGATCATCGGCGTCATCCTCGGCCCACGGGCCGAACTGCAAGGGCGGCGCTCACTGCAGCTGTCGGGCGGCGAACTGTCGGGCCTGGTGGGCGGACCGGTGTCCTACGCGGTGTACGCGGTGATCGTGCTGGTGCTGGTCTGGCCGCTGGTGCGGCGGATTGCCGTACGTCGGCTGCCTGAGCGAACTGCCTGAGAGTGCCTGAGAGGAAGAGCAGACATGACCGTACTGGTCGGATACGTACCCTCACCCGAGGGTGAGGCCGCGCTACGGGCGGGGATCGACGAGGCCCGGCTGCGCGGCGAGAAGCTGCTGGTGGTGAACACCTCGCGCGGGGACGCCTATGTGGACCCGCGGTTCGCGCAGGAGCCGGATCTGGCGCATGTCCGGGAGGATCTCGCCGCGCTGGGCATCGAGTTCGACATCCGCCAGGTGCTGGGCGGGGGCGATGCCGCCGAGGAGATCATCGAGCTGGCGGAGAAGCTGGACGTGTCCCTCGTGGTGATCGGCCTGCGGCGCCGGAGCGCGGTCGGCAAGCTGATCACGGGCTCGGCCGCACAGCAGATCCTGCTGGGCACCGACTGCCCGGTCCTCGCCGTGAAGGCGGCGGTGTAGCCATGGTGTGGAGAACATTCGGGTGGTCGTTCGCCGTCACGGTGGCCGGCCTGGTCTTCGCCGCGTGGCAGTGGGGCTGGGAGGCGTTCGGGATCGTCCTGATCCTGTCGGTCCTGGAGATCTCGCTGTCCTTCGACAACGCGGTGGTCAACGCCGGAATCCTCAAGAAGATGAACGCCTTCTGGCAGAGGCTCTTCCTCACGGTCGGCATTCTGATCGCGGTGTTCGGTATGCGGCTGGTGTTCCCGGTCGTGATCGTCGCCATCAGCGCGAAGGTCGGTCCCGTCGAGGCGGTCGAACTCGCCATCGACAATCCCGGGCGGTACGAGGATCTCGTCACCGACGCCCACCCGGCGATCGCCGCCTTCGGTGGCATGTTCCTGCTGATGATCTTCCTCGACTTCATCTTCGAGGACCGCGACATCAAGTGGCTCGGGTGGCTGGAGCGCCCGCTGGCCAGGCTGGGCAAGGTCGACATGCTGTCGGTGTGCGTCGCGCTGATCGTGTTGCTGGTCTCGGCGACGACCGTCGCCACCCATGCGCACATCAGCTCGGGCCATGCGGACAAGTCGGCCACGGTACTGCTCTCCGGAGTCGCCGGGCTGATCACGTACATGGTCGTCGGCGGTCTCTCCGGATACTTCGAGGACAGACTCGAGGACGACGAGGAACACGAACACGAGGAAGAGGAGAAGGCCAGGGCCGAGGGCAAGCCGGTCTCGGTGGCCGCCCTAGCCGGCAAGGCCGCCTTCTTCCTCTTCCTCTACCTCGAAGTCCTCGACGCGTCCTTCTCCTTCGACGGTGTGATCGGCGCCTTCGCCATCACCAACCACATCTTCTGGATGGCGCTCGGTCTGGGCATCGGCGCGATGTACGTCCGTTCCCTCACCGTCTACCTGGTCCGCCAGGGCACCCTCGACGACTACGTCTACCTGGAGCACGGCGCCCACTACGCGATCGGCGCCCTCGCCGGCATCCTCCTCGTCACCATCCAGTACGAGATCAGCGAGATCATCACCGGCCTGGTCGGCGTCATCCTGATCGCGGCCTCGTTCCTGTCGTCGGTACGCCGTAACCGGGCTCTTGCGACGGCGGAGGGGAACTGAGCGCGACCGAGAGCCGGATCAGGATCGCGCCGACCAGGATGTGCAGCGAACTCGTGAGCAGGGACTCCGGAAGTGAGGTCAGGAACGCGAACAGGGGCAGGACGACGGCGTACCCCCACGACGGGATCCTCGGGAACACCCGCGCACGGAGCATGGCCGCCCCGAACAGGGCGCAGCCCACGGCGAAGACGGCCGCGGAGCCGATGAGCACGGGGACGGTGGGGCCGGTCAGGGTCTCGTCCAGAACCTCCTCGTCGAAGTAGAAGAGCACCAGGTTCCCGGCGAACGCGGCCCCGCCGAAAAGGCCGAGGCCGACGAGGTTCACGGTGTGGGCGATGTCCCCGAAGCGACCGGCGGCCGGGCTCTGCCGCCGGTGCAGCGCGGTGAGCAGCGGCAGGGCGAACGCCGGGGACAGGGCGAGCGGGACGCTGGTCGCGGAGGTCTCCCCGGTGAAGATCTCGACCAGCGCGGGCAGGGCGATCAGCAGACCGGCCAGCACTCCGCAGAGGGCGCCGGCACGGGTTGTGGTCGAATCGGCTGTCGTCGAAGTGGTGGGCAGGGGCGAGGACATGGGACCGCTCCGGTTGCTCGGACAGTGGGTCAGGGCGGCAACCGTAGGGAGCGGGCGACCTGCGGCGGGAGGTGCGGGACGGCGACATCGGGAGCCGGAGGTCACCATCTCCCGGGCGGTGTACGGCCGTTCGGCATGTGCCGATCGGCCAGGGTTCGTTCACCGGGGTCCCTCGGGGGCCGCCCGCGCCTTAGCCTGGCGGCAGCGGGTGAGGGGGTGTCATGGCGGCGTATGTGCCCGTGCGGTGGGTGGCGCCGCTGCTGTACGGCGCGGTGCTCGTCGGCGGTCTGTACTACGCGGCGGCCGGTCTGGGCGAGGGCCCGGGGCCGTCCGTGTGGCGGACGGCTGGGTTCGTGGCCGCGATCGGGGCGCTCTTCGCCCTGGAGGCGGCGGTACGGCGTCGGCCCGCGTCCCGGGTGCCGGCGCTGCTGGCGCGGTGCGGTCTGATCGTCGCGGTGGTGCTCCTCGACGCCTCGGGGCTGTCCCAAGTCCTGTTCGTGCTGCTGCCGTTCACCGCCTACTTCGCCTTCGGCCGCACGACCGCGCTCGCCCTGGGCGCCCTGTGCCTCGCCGGGCTGCTCGCCTCGTATCTGCTCACCGCGCCCGGCTGGTACCGCGACCTTGAACACGTCTCCGATCTGCTGATGCTCACCGTCGGCCTGGTGCTGGCGCTCTCCATGGCCGCCGTGGCCGTCGGCGAGCAGCGGGCGCGGCTCGAACTCCAGGAGTACGCCGCCCGGGTCGCCGCGCTGTCCGCCGCCGCCGAGCGCAACCGGCTGGCCCGGGACATCCACGACAGCCTGGGTCACCATCTCACCGCGATGTCCGTGCAGTTGGAGATGGCCTCGGAGTTTCGCGCCCTGGACCCCGAAGCGGCCCAGCGGGCGCTGAACGAGGCGCGGCAGTCGGTGCGGCTCGCGCTGGGCGACGTACGGCAGTCGGTGCACGCGCTGCGCGACGAGGCGGTGCGGCCCGCGCTGTCGGAGGCGCTGGCCGGCCTGGCGCGCGACAGCGGGGCGCCGCCGCAGGTCACCGTCGAGGTGAGCGGCGACGAGGACGGCTACGGCACGGCCGAGCTGACCGCCCTGTACCGGGCCGCGCAGGAGGGTGTGACCAACGCGCGCCGCCATGCGCTGGCCTCGCGGGTGACGGTGGTGGTCCGGCTGGCCGGGGACGCCGCGCGACTGGTGGTGACGGACGACGGCCGGGGCTTCGCACCGGCCACGGCCGCCGGCGGGTTCGGGCTGGTCGGGATGCGGGAACGGGTGCAACTGGTGGCCGGGAGGGTGCAGATCGACAGCGGTCCGGGCGCCGGTACCCGGCTGACGGTGACGGTTCCGCGCGGGCGGACGGGGGTGGCGTGACATGGACCAGGAGCCGACGCCGGTGCGGGTGCTGGTGGTCGACGACCAGCGGCTCATCCGGGACGGTATCGCCTCCCTGCTGTCCATCCGGCCGGGCATCGAAATCGTCGGTACGGCGGTCGACGGCCGGGACGCCGTCGCGAAGGTCCTCGAACTGGGACCGGACGTCGTCCTCATGGACGTACGGATGCCGGAGATGGACGGCGTCGAGGCGGTGGCCGTCCTGCGCGGCCGGGCCCCGGAGTGCCGCGTGGTGATGCTGACGACGTTCGACGACGAGGAGTACGTCGTCCAGGCACTGCGCGCCGGAGCCCACGGCTATCTGCTCAAGGACCTGCCCGCCGAGGAACTCGCCCACGCGGTTCGCCTGGCACACGCGGGCGTCACCCAGCTCGACTCCTCCGTCGCCCGCCACCTCACCGCCGCCCTGCCGTCCCCCTCCCCCGCCGGCGCACCTCCCGCCGTGTCGCTGAGCCCGCGCGAGACGGACATCCTGCGGCTCCTGGCCCACGGCCACACCAACCGCGAGATCGCCGCCCGTCTGTACGTCAGCGAGGGCACGGTCAAGAACCATGTGTCCCGCATCCTCACCCGCCTCGCCCTGCGCGACCGCACCCAGGCGGCACTCCGGGCGCGGGACCTCGGCCTGTTGTGAAGCCCGTACGGGCCAAATGCCGTGCAACCCACGGAAACGGCACGCGGATGTGTCGTACGGCGGCCGGGCCCCGGACGCATCTGCGCAGGAGCGTCACACAGGCTGCACACACCCCCTGGAAAGCCTCGCTACCTTTGCTCGCGACTCGCTCCCCCGTGCGAAAGTGAACACAGGAAGACCCCAGATGGACTACTGCTCCACGTGTCGTCGGCATCTCAACGGCGCCCTCGTATGCCCCGGGTGCGGCGCCTACGCCCCGGACATCGCTCCCCTCGCCGTCGGAACACGGGCCCCGTACGCCACGACGGGTGGGGCAGAGCGGCAGGCCGCCGCCGCCCCGTGGAACGAGGTGGATTCCGGCGCCGAGGCCCCCGGCCGGGCGCCGCAGGAGCAGCCGTACGACGACGGGGACGTCCCGGCCCCCGCGCCTGTGGGCCGGGCGGCACGGCGTCGTCAGCGGGAACGCTGGAAGAAGACGCAGCGCAGGGCCCTGGTCGCCACCGCGGTCGCCCTGGTCGGCGGAGGCATGACCGTCTCCTCGATGAACCGCCAGTCCACGGAGCGGACGCAGACGGCCACCGCACCGGACCGGGAGGTCATGGGGATCGCGGAGGAGGAGGCCACGGACTCCGTTCCGGTCCCGTCGACGCCGACCGACACCACCCACCGGGCCGAGCGCACCTCGCCGCTCACCCCCGGCTCCGCCACGGCGAACACGCCGCACGAACAGTCCGCGGTCACGCCCCGGGCCACGCCGACGGTCCCGACGGCGGTGCAGCAGGACAGCGTCAAGGTTCCGTTGACGGCGGCGACGACCTCGGCCGTGTCGCAGACGGCCTCCGCGGTGTCCGGTGCCACGGACACCGTCACGGAGACGACGGCCTCGCCCACCCCCTCGGCGACCGACAGCACCAGTACGTCGGACACGGACACCTCGTCGGCGACTCCCTCGCCGTCCGAGTCGTCCTCCTCGTCGTCGGACTCGTCCTCGCCGTCAGAGATCTGCCTGCTCGGGCTGGTCTGCATCAGCTGATCCCCCGGCGAGGAGTCGGTCAGTCCTTGGCGGGTGACACGTCGGTCACCCTGCCCTGGGTGTCCGCCTCCAGGAAGCCGGCCCCGTACGCGTCCGAGAGGTAGACGGCTATCTCGGCCGGGGTGTCGCGCGAGGCGTCGGGCAGCCTCAGCGACAGGTAGCGGTATTCCGGATCGTCGACGTTCAGCTTCTTGTCCGCCTCCGCGAGGAGGGCGGGAAGCCTGTCCCAGTTGAAGATGTCGAGATCGACCGGTTGTTCGCTGGTGGACAGGGTGCCCGCGGATGTGCCCTTCTCCACGCCTTCGCCGGGATGGTAGGAGTACTCGTCGTACTTGGTGTCGCTGCCGTTGACCATCATGCTGGCCGTCACGGAGTCCGGGTACGCGAGGAAGGAACCGAACCTGTTCCGCCCGCTCTTCTCCTTCAGCGCCTTGATGGCGGAGCGGATGCCGTCCGGGGTGAGCAGCGAGGCGCTCTCGGTACCCCCGGACTGCTCGGCATCCGGGGCAGCGATGGTCTGTGACGCGCTCGACCCTGGGGACGATGTGGACGTCGGGGCGCCCGATGCCGCGTCACCCGAGTCGCCGCCGAGGGGCAGCAGCCACCACAGCAGGACAGCGGTGAGAGTGGTTCCCGAAACACCCAACAGGGCTATCAGGCCAGGTGCACGCCTGCGTGCCGGCGGTGCGGGTGCGGGCGCCGGCACGCCCGTGGTCCTCCCGGGCCCGGGGACGACCGGCGGCGGCCCGAACCCGGCGGTGGTCCGCGGGGCCGAGGCAGGGGACGGCGGGGTCAGGGGGTAGGAGGTGGGTTCGTTGTGCCAGGAGGCCGTGGAGGTGGCCGGGGGCGCCGATTCGATCGCGGCCAGCTGTCGGTCCAGCAGCGCGGTGGACGGCCGTGCCGCGGGGTCCCGTACGAGTACGCCCATCAGCACCGGGCCCAGGGCACCGGCCCGCACCGGCGGTGGCACCTCGTCGTGGAGGACCGCGGCGAGGGTGGCCAGGGTGCTGGCGCGGCGCAGCGGGTGGTGGCCCTCCACGGCGGTGTACAGCATCATCGCCAGCGACCACAGGTCGGAGGCGGCGCCGCCCTCGTGGCCCGAGATGCGCTCCGGGGCCATGAAGTCGGGCGTACCGATGATGGAGCCCGTGGCGGTGAGGCCGGTCGCCTCACGGATCGCGGCGATGCCGAAGTCGGTGAGCACCGGCCGCCCGTCGGGCCGCAGGAGGACGTTGGCGGGCTTGACGTCCCGGTGCTGGATACCGGCGTCGTGCGCCGCGGTCAGCGCGGCGAGTACTCCCCGGCCGGTCCGTGCCGCCTCGTCCGTCGGCATCGGTCCCTTGGCCAGCCGGTCGGCCAGCGAGCCGCCGCTGACCAGCTCCATGACGAGCCACGGGTAGGTGCCCTCGCCGCCGTCGACGATGTGGTGGATGGTGACGACGTTCGGATGGTCGATCCGGGCCAGGGCCCTGGCCTCGCGCAGCACCCGCTCCCGCAACATCCGCGCGCCCTCGGGGTCGTACTCGGCGAGGTCCCGGTCTGGCGGGCGGACCTCCTTGACCGCCACCAGCCGGTGCAGCACCACGTCCCTGGCCCGCCAGACGGTACCCATCCCGCCTCCGCCGAGACGGGCCTCCAACTCGAAGCGCCCGTCGACGATCCGCCGTCCGGAGCCTCTGTCTGCCTCACTCATGGACGGGAGCCTAGACGCCACCACCGACAACGCTCACCGCACCCCGTACCGGTACCGGCTGCCGTCGTACGCTGACTCCCGCACGGGACGGAAGGAGGCTCAGATGGCCGAGACGGCGTTGGCCGAGGTGATGGCCGAACTGGCCTCGCTGGAGGACCCCAGAGCACGCGCGGTGAACGAGAAGCACGGTGACGATCACGGGGTGAACCTCAGCAAGCTGCGCGCGGTCGCGAAGCGGCTGAAGACGCAGCAGGAACTCTCGCGGGAACTCTGGGAGACGGGTGACACCGCGGCGCGACTGCTGGCGCTCCTGATCTGCCGCCCGAAGGCGTTCGAGCGGGACGAGCTGGACGCCATGCTGCATGACGCGCGCACCCCCAAGGTGCACGACTGGCTCGTGAACTACGTGGTGAAGAAGAGCCCGTACGCCGAAGAGCTGCGCGTGAGCTGGTTCGCCGATCCGGATCCCGTGGTCGCGAGTGCCGGCTGGGCGCTGACCACCGAACGTGTCGCGAAGAAGCCCGAGGGCCTCGACCTGGCGGGGCTGCTCGCTGTGATCGAGGTGGAGATGAAGGACGCCCCCGAGCGGCTGCAGTGGGCGATGAACCACTGCCTGGCCCAGATCGGGATCGAGCACGCCGAACTCCGCGCCCGTGCCCTCGACATCGGTGAGCGCCTGGAGGTACTCAAGGACTACCCGACCTCTCCGGGCTGCACGTCTCCGTTCGCGCCCACCTGGATCGCCGAGATGGTGCGGCGGCAGCAGGTCAAGTAGACGGGGCCGGTTCAGGCGCCCACCGTGCCGTCGACGCCCTCGCGCAGGAAGTCCGCGTGCCCGTTGTGGCGGCCGTACTCCAGGAGCACATGGACCATCACCATCCGCAGCGACACCTCCTCCTCCCATCTCGGCTGATACCCGGCCAGGTCAAGGGAGTCGGCCTCCCGTTCGATACGGCGCGAGTTCTCCACCTCGGCCTCCCAGGCCGTGAACGCCTCCTCCCTCGTCGAGGCGCTCGCGTCGTACGCCGCCTGGAAGTCGATCCGGTCGGACCAGACCATGGGCGCGTCATTGTCCTCGAACACCCGGCGGAACCAGGCACGTTCCACCTCCGCCATGTGCCGCACCAGGCCGAGCAGCGACAGGGTGGACGGGGGCATCGAGCGCTGTCTCAACTCCTCGTCGGTGAGCCCCTCGCACTTCATGGCGAGGGTCGCCCGGTGGTAGTCGAGAAAGGCCCGCAGCATGTCACGCTCGCTGCCGAAACTGGGCGGTCCTGTGCGGGTGTCGCTGGTCACCGGTCGGGCTCCTCGTCCGTGCCTGTAGGAAGATTTTGCGAGTGTACGGGGATCACATGAATCACGTCCCACCTGCGTGAAGTCCGTATTGTCCGTCGGTGCGGCCCGCCGGAAACTCCGCGTTCATCCAGTTCCTCTTCCTCGACGATCTACGCGCGTGGTGACATGCACGCGCCCACCATCCCCCCAGGTGGGTGTCAACCGGACCAGGAGTCACGCATGTTGTGGAAGACCCTCGGCCGCGCGGGCGTCGCGCTGGCGGCCGGTGCCGCCGTGTTCGCCACCGCCGTCCCCGCGAACGCCGCGAGCTACTCGGCGTTCGCGTTCTCGCGCAGCGACAGCCAGCCCACCATCTACGACTTCATCAACTCGGCTTCCTCTTCCCTCGACATGACCATGTACGAGCTGGAGGACACCACGGCCGTCGACGACCTCATCGCCCTGGAGAACAAGGGCGTCGCGGTACGGGTCGTCCTGGACGGCGCGCACCAGTCCGCCAACCAGTCGGCGTACAACGCCCTGACGAGCGCGGGCGTGGGCGTGGTCTGGTCGGCGTCCACCTTCGTCTACACCCACCAGAAGACCATCACGGTGGACGGCGCCAAGTCGCTGATCCTCACCGGCAATCTCACCTCGCAGTACTACCAGACCGGCCGCGACTACGGCGTGTTCGACGACGACAGCCGCGATGTCGCCGCGATCGAGAAGGTCTTCGCCGCCGACTACGCCCACACCACGATCGCCCCGACCGACGGGGACCATCTGCTCTGGTCCCCCACCGACTCCCGCAACCGCCTGCTGTCCCTGGTCAACGGCGCCACGACGACGCTCGACATCGAGGAACTGGAGTTCAGCGACAGCGCGGTGGTCAACGCGGTCGTGGCCAGAGCGAAGGCGGGCGTCGCCGTACGGGTCGTCCTGGAGAGCCCTGGCAGCTACTCCAGCCAGGTGGCCGCCGTCGAGGCGGCCGGCTGCACCGTCGTCGGATACTCCGACCCCGACGGCTTCTACATCCACGCCAAGGCGATGGTCGCCGACTACGGCCTGTCCACCCAGGCGGTGGAGGCGGGTTCCATGAACATCAGCAGCAACTCACTCGCCAGCAACCGGGAGTTGGGCATCATCCTCACGGGCACCGGGGTGGCACAGGCCGTGGCCACCACCATCGAGAACACCTTCGACAGCGACTATGCGGGCGGCACTGCCGCCTGACCCGTCGTCAGACAGGCGGCACAGTCCGGATTCACGGGCGAAGTCCCAGGTCGCGCCGCTGGTGATCCTGGTCCGCTGAGCGGAACAGGGCGCGACAGGGGACTTTCCGCATGCCACGCTGTCGACCGGAAATTGGACATCGTCGAGGAGATGCAGACCCCTCTCCTTACTCCCTTCCCGAACCACATATGTCAATCGCGGGGGCGAACGTGACATCGGAGACAGGTGTACTGGAATTACGTGTGCTCGGACCGTTGGAGACCGTCGTCGACGGCAGGTCCGTGGATCTTGGTGGTCCCCAACTACGGTGCGTTCTCGCCCGGTTGGCGGTCGTGCCCGGTCGGACCGTGAGTGTGGGGGCGCTGGCGGCGGAGTTGTGGGGTGCGTTTCCGCCCGCGGACGCGCACCGGACCGTACGCACCTACGTGTCGAGGCTGCGCACCGCTCTGCGCTGCGCGGCCGGTGCGGAGGGGCTGCTGGTCACCCGGCCGCCGGGCTATCAGCTGCGGGTGGACCCGACGGTGGTCGACGCCGTGCGGTTCGAACGGCTTGCGGCGTCGGGCCGGCAGGCGCTGGCGGCGCAGCAGCCGCAGCTCGCCGTTCAGCGGCTGACGACCGCGCTCGGCCTGTGGCGTGGCGATGCCTTCGCCGAGTTCGACCGCCATCCGGCGATCGCGGCTGAGGCGACCCGGCTGGAGCGGTCCCGGATGTCGGCGATCGAGGCACGGATCGAGGCCGCGCTGGTCATGGGCCTCGACGCCCAAGTGGCCGTCGAACTCGAAGGGTTGGTCCGGGCCCATCCCACCCGGGAGGTGCTGTGGGGGCAGTTGATGACCGCGCTGTACCGCTCGGGCAGGCAGGCCGAGGCGTTGTCCGCGTTCCAGCTCGCGCGTGCCGTACTGATCGAGGATCACGGGGTCGAACCGTCGCCGGGGCTTGTCGAGATCCATCGGCAGATCCTTCGGCACGACACCGCGCTGGGCCGTGCCGGGCGGCCGTCGGGCGGCGGGAGGCCGACCTCCGTCGCCGTCGTCCGGAGCAGTGACCAAGGCGTCGGTGCGGGCGCGCCGGACCACGGCTCGCCCTTCGTGCCGTCGGGTGCGGCTGTCTGACGTCACGTCAGGGTCGCGCGGAGGGACGCCCCCGGTCGGCGGTTCCTGGCCTCGTCGCCAGGAACCGCCGACCGGTTTCTCACTTGCCGGTCGCCGCGTTGCGGGCGGCTTCGATCGCGCCGTACAGGGCGTCGGACCGCCCGGCGACACGTAGCGGTATGTGTGCGGGCGTCGAGTCGTGCGGCACCGCGATGCCCTGGTCGTCGTAGTGGACCTGGTCGGGACCGATCCGGGCGACATGGGGCCGGCTGCCGCTCACGAACGCCCGTGTGCCGGGGCCCGGGACGTCGATGCGGATCACACTGCCGTCCTTGAAGGCCCAGGTGAGCGTCACGGCGCCGGTGACGTCCGTACGAGGGGCGTGCGGTTGCCGGGCACCTTGCCGCAGCTCGATCCTGGGCGGCTTCCCGATGCCGGCGACGATCTCGCCGTACGCCCGGTTGGCCAGACCGCCCGGCAGGACGGTGGCGGCGGTCGGCAGGTCGGTAGTGCGGCCCACCACGGTGGCGTGGAGGCCGTCCTTGCCGAGCAGGCGGCGCCGTGCTCGTGCGAGCGACTCGAGGTCGAAGAGCAGGGTTTCCTCGCCCGGTGCGTGACGTGCCGCCCGCTGCTCCTGCCGGATCAGTCCGTCGCGGACCGCGTCGCGCTGTGCGAGGGCATTCACGTCGCCCTTGACGACGCGTGCCTGGAGGTCGCGCAGCTCGGCGAGTTCCCGGACGTAACGGTCGATCACCTCCTGCTGGGCGGTGGTCGGGAACGGCACCGGCGTCATCTGCAGTTCCAGCCTCCGTACCTGGTTCGTGACGCCGTGGATCCTCCGCTCGACCCAGCCGATGGCCTCGCGCACCTCCGCGTCCATCGCGGGCTCCGTCCACTGCTTCCGGTGGCCGGACAGACCGACCGTGAGGCGTTCGTCGTACGAGGTGAGGCGCTCGGCCAGGGCTTTGGCTCGCCCGAGCAGTACTTCCTTGCGCCCGCCGTCGGCGAATCGTTCGAAGCCGGCGCCGGCCTTCTTGGTGCGCTCCACCAACTGCTGGATGACCGCCCGCAGTCGTGCCTCGGCGGCGGCGGTCGCCGGTGACAGCCGGGACATGGCTCCGAGCGAGCCGAATCCCGGCCGTGCGGCCCCGGAGCGGGGCGTTGCCGGTGCGGGGAGCGCCCGTGTGTCGGGCCGGACGAGGGCGCTCCTTGACGTGGGCGTCGCGGCGGTACCGGCGGCGGTGTCCGCGGTGGACAGCGGCCAGTGGCCGGTCTGCTCGACGACCCCGTTGGCCTTGCGGTACCGGGTGAGGCCGGTGGCGTCGAGGCTGAACACCTCGTCGGGGAAGTCCGGGTGCCAGATGGCCACCCGGCCGGGACCGGCCTCGGCGAAGCGGGTCCCGGGCAGGAATCCCCAGCCGCGCCCCTGGCGCACGGTGCCCGCCGACAACAGCTCGCCGGCTTTCGCCGACAGCCGGGTTCCACGCGGGAGGAGTGCCCGAGGAGCGCCGGGGACCACTCCGCCGATCGAGGTGAACAGCGCGAACAGCTCCCACCCGTGTCCCCTAGGGGCGGGGGTGTCGGCGAGCGGCGTGCCCGCGTGGGACCGCGCCCGCTGCCGGTGCTCCTCCCCGTCCAGTTTCACCACGTCATGGATCTGCAGCGCAAGGACGACCGCGCGCGCCGCGTAGCCCACCGCCGCCAGCGGTCCCCCGGCGAAGCTGAGGACGAGCAGCAGCAGGTCGACCGCCGCCCGTACGGGGTTTCGCGGCACGGCCCGCCGGTCCCGGACGACCAGCGCCTGTACGGAGTTCGCGGGCAGCCCCAGCTGGTCCAGTGCCTCGTCGATGATGTGGTCGAGGCCGAAGACCTCTTCGCGGTCCTCCCCCAGCGTGGTCCGCACGCCCTCGATGTTGCCGAGCTGTGCCTGGGCGTTCTGTCGCAACAGGTCGCCGAGGAGGTCCGGCACCCGGACTCCCAGCGCGCCCCGCAGCGCCACCGGGTCGCGCAGGATCGGATAGTCGACAAGCAGCTTCAGCACGGCGTCCACGGACGGCGCGGGCGGGCGGCGTATCGCCGCGAGTTCACCGGCGAGCGTCGCGAGCACCCGGGGCTCCCGGTAGCGGTGGAGTTCCGCCCGGAGCACCCGCTCGCTCTCCTTCATGGTGGCGAGCGCGATGCCGACCGCACGTTCCCGCACGACCTCGCGCAGCGCGCGGACGGCGTCGTCGAAGGCGTCGAGGCCGGCGAAGTCCGCCGTACGCAGGGCGCGCAGCATGTCGTCCTTCGCGTCCTGCTTCCTCGTCGTGTCGAAACCTTCCCTGGAGGAGCGGTCGTTCGGGAGGCCTTCGTAGAACTTGATGGTCGCGTACAGCTTCTCCAGGCCGCTGAGCCGCCCGACGGCCCGCGCCTCCCGGGCCGGGCTGACCCGCCTGTGCGCCGCGTCGATCGCCGCGTCCCGCGCCGCTGCGTCGCGTACGGCCCGGGCTCGCTCGTCGCTCTGCAGGAAGTCGTCGAGCCGGGCGCCGGCCCGGTCCCAGTCCCCGGGCGGGGCTTCGGGGCCGCTCTGCTGTTCCAGCAGGGTCCAGTCCAGCTCGGAGAGCTGCTGGAGTCGGCCGTACACCCGCGTCAGTACGGCGAGTTGGTGCAGTCGCAGCGGGGCGAAGTCCGGCAGCCGATGACGCGGGTGGAGCCGCAGATAGTGGTCCCGCAGGCCGAAGTACCGGCGCATCTCGGGTGAATGCCGGATCTCCTCGACGTCCGGGTTCCCGCGCAGCTCGTCCTCGGTCTCGAAGGCAGCGGGGCCGGGGTTCTGGGCGCCTGCCACCTGTGGGTGCAGCGTGACGGCCACGGGGCGGCCGTTGTCGTCGTAGCCGGGTACGGCGTACTGGCCGCCGGGCCGGTCGAACGGCTCCCGGGCGGGCCGCCGAGCGGGGCCGACGGGCACGGCCACCTCCTCGGGGACCGCCGTGCGGACACCTCGCGCGACACCGGCCAGCACCGTCGTGACGAGCTGCCGTCCTGTCTGCCGGGACATGCCGTCGGACAGGGCGTGGGCCCCGTCGACGACGT
The DNA here is from genome assembly GCF_053593675.1 of Streptomyces sp. NPDC002156. Taxonomy (NCBI): domain Bacteria; kingdom Bacillati; phylum Actinomycetota; class Actinomycetes; order Kitasatosporales; family Streptomycetaceae; genus Streptomyces; species Streptomyces sp. NPDC002156. The sequence goes on from NZ_JBSFDA010000014.1 coordinate 48,001, forward strand.
CGGGGAGGTGGTACTGCCGCTTCATCGCGCTCTCCTTCTCCGCTTTGCTGTCCACCGGCCCGGTCAGTCGGCCGGGTTGTGGGACAGGTCGCTCAGGCCGGGCGTACGGATGTTCCGCACCGGGACGACGACCCGTCCGGACGCGGTCGTCGCCCAGACCTCGATCTCGTACGGCGCCACTTCGCGCCCACGGAACTTGGGGCGCACCCCGAACCGGACGTTGTGCCCCGCGCGGAGCGCCCTGATGACCGGGTTCTCGAAGGCGGTCTTGTACGAGGAGTTGTTGACCAGTACGTGCATCCAGGCGAGGTTCCCGAGGTCGCGCCCCGAGCCGCCCATCACGTTGGCGAGGAGGTGCCCCTTCCGGGCGCCGTACCTGGCCACGCCTTCGGGCTGCTGGCCCACGGGGTTGACGTCGTGCGCCGAGGAGGTGCCGGTGTTCAGGTCGGCCGGGGTGAGTTCGCCCATCGTGCCGGTGGGCAGACCGTTCTCCAGATCGCCCACGTGGACGCGGTCCGCGAACGCAACGGCTGTCTGCCGGGACGCCGAGGAGGAGGAGGAGGAGGAGGAGGAGGAGGAGGAGTCGGAGGCTGCTGGTCGCCGGGCATCGGACCGGCTCGGCATGGTCTCCACGTGCATCCCGCGCTCCCCCATCACCCGCGCCTCCATGGAGGTTCCCCGGCCCGTCACGACTCGCGCCGCCTCCTCGCGGGCCTTGAACCCCGGCGCGGTACCGGGGGCGTCGGGAGTGGCTGCGGCGCCGGTGGCCCGTCGTACGCCCGTACGGTCGACGGTGGTCACGGCCACGACGCGGGCCACGGCACGGCCTGCCTGAGCGTCGGCCCCGGCGCGTGTACCGGCCGTCCCCGGAGCGGTCGCGCCGGGAGCAGCGGTACGGGGAGGGGGCGCGACCGGCGCCGGGCTGCTCGGCCGGGCCACGGACGTGGTCGCCTCGCCTCTGGGCAAGTCACGTCCGGACGCGACGTTCCGGGGCGGCGCCGACGACGGGGTCCGCGGAACGGCGGCGGACGGAGATCCCCGAACCGGAAGCGGGACGCTCGCTGACGACGCCTCGCGCGCGGTGAGCGCCGCCACTGGCCGCCCGGCGCCGATTCCCGGCACTGCCATCCCGGCCTCGGTGCCCTCCATCGCGGCGCCCAGCGGCCGGCCGAGACGGCGCGTGGTCAGACGCAGCGCGAGCAGGGTGTTCCTGACGTACGCGCTGCTCGCGCCGGACGCCAGGAGCCGCGCTCCGGACCGTAGCGCCAGGCTCCCGAGCTTGACCGCGGCCCTGCCCATGAGGAGGTACTCGATCGGTCCGAGCCCCTCGTCGACCAGCGCCGCCTCACTGAGCCAGAAGTCGGCCACGTCCCCGTTCGCGTCGTGGATCCGGTGCTCACGGCGGCCGCTGCCGCCGGACACGGTGTAGTAGCCGACGATGTGCGGGCCGTCGAACTGCGGGACCGGCTTCACCTCGTTCCAGTTCGCCACCAGGTACTCCTCGAAGGGCGTCAACTGCCCACCGACCGTCCCGACGAGGTAGGCGTGCAGTGCCTGAGGGGTCATCTCCCAGCTGTGCTCGTGCACGACGAAATGCGTGTTGGCCTGATCTCCCCGGCCCTCGATCACCTCGGTCCGGTCACGCACCGTCAGATGCGTCCGGTCGCCGACCGTGACGGGGGCTCGCCGTTCCTCGAAGGTGAGCGACTTCCAGTGGTCGGGGTCCTCCGGGGTGGGGCCGTAGAGCATGCGGATGGTGTCGGCGCTCAGGGTGGTCGACGGGACCGGCCTGGCTGCGCCGGTCGGCCGCGCCTGCATGCCGAGGAAGAAGGATTCGAGCCCGTCGCGCTTCAATGCCTCGGTGAACGCCTGGTAGTTGACGGTGTCGGCGTACCAGTCCACGACCCGCCGGAGCCGGGCCAGGTCACGGCGGCTGCCGATCCTCAGGAGCACGCTCGCTTCCAGCAGGAGCCGGTCCTCGAATCGTGGCCCGGCATGCGTGCGACGGTGCGGGCCCGCCGGTGCTGGCGGCGCTCCCCGAACAGGCACGGTGACGGGACGGCCGCCGTCGTCATAACTGGGCACTTGCGCGCCGCCCCGGTCGCTCGCCGCGTCCCGGTCCGGCTCGTACCGCTCCCGCACCGGCGGAGCGGTCCCTGCCTCGAAGCGGTGCCGCTCGGCCAGCACCCGCTCCACCTGCGCCACTCGCGCCGCCACGGTACGGGCCAGCGCCCGGCCGAGCTGCTCCAGCTGTGCCGGGGTCGGCTCCCCCACCATCCGGACGGATATGGGGACATGGCAGTCGATCGGCATGGGGGATCGATCCCTCAGGGGTTGGTGTAGGTGATCTGGAACGACACCAGGGTGACCGGGTCGGGGACGGTGCCCACCCCGCTGTTCGCCGAGATCACATAGCGGTAGTTCGCCAGGTCGACGACGTTGACCTCGGACGGGGTCAAGGGCACCTCGGTGTCGAGCGGAACCGTGCCGGTGTCGAAGGACACGACCTTCTGGACGGCGCCGTCGGTCAGGGACACCCGGTTGAGGAAGAAGACCGTGTTCTGTCCACTGGGCGCCGCGCCCCGGCCACGGACCCGCACCGAGGTCATCGTCACCCGGTCGGGCAGCGCCAGGGCCAGCACCCCCGCGGGCGCGGCGGACGTCGGTGCCACGGCGTTGCCCGAATTCTGCAGTGCCCACGCCCCCGAGCCCTGGACGGGTTGCAGTGTCGGGGCGAACGAGGCGGTGACCGTGCGGGGCACGGTGGGCACCCGGGCGCCCAGCCGGTCGAGTTCGGTGCCGATCTGTGCGACGACCGTGGACACGCCCTGGAGGTCGTTCTCGATGGTCTCGAACCGGATGTTGAAGCCGTTCGTGCCGCCGGCCTCGCAGCGGTCGATGTTGTCGACCCAGGCGAAGTGGTGGAATTTCGGCGTGTAACTGAAGTCAGCCACGGGTGTTGTCCCTTCGTAGCGGTGGCAGCACGCTGCGGATGCGGAACTTGGGAAAGGTGAAGTCGGGGTTGACCTCGGCGAGATTGCCGCGGACCTCGACGGTGTGATCGCGGATCAGCTGGGTGTTGACCTCGATGCCCACCGGGTGCAGGGCGTTCAGGATGTTGAGGATCAGGTCGTACTGGTCCTTGGAGATCACCGTGTCCGGGTTGTCCAGCTCGGGCCGCAGCCCGACCCGGAAGGTGTACGGGGCGGGCAGGTCGCCGAGCAGATAGGCGGCCTGCACCCAGGCCTCCCCCGCCGAGTCGCCGCGCAGGAGCGTGGCCGTCTGCTTGGGGTTGCCCAGGGTGGCGTGGGCGGTGTCGAACGTGCTCGTCGCCCAACCGAGCCGGACCCGGCCTGCGCCTCCCGATCCGGCGCTCACCAGCACCGGCCGCACCGACACCCCGACCGACTCGCCCTCGTCCACCTCGATGACCGGGCCGCCGTCCGGGCCGTGCACCACGACCAGCTCCCCGGGAGCCTGCCGTACGACCACGGTGGCGCCTGCCCGCTCGACATGGCCGAACCCGACGGCATGCGCGAGTGCGGCAAGTGCGCCCGGCGGGACGGTGGTGTGCCGCAGGACCAGCGTCCGGCCATGGGCGCCGAACTCGTCACCGGCGGGCTGGTACGCCGACTCCACGACGAGCCGGCCCTCGGCCGACCGCCGGTCCAACTCGGCGAGCAGCGCGTCCAGCATCCGTCCCACGGCGGGCTGCATGAGGCGGTTGTCGTCGGTATCGCCGTAGTCCACCCGTGGGTCGTCGTGGCGTACGAGGAACTGCCGGTCGAAGAACTCGTCGGGGTCTCCGACCACTTCGGCCGGTGCTCCGAGAGCGCCGTCGGCCGCGATCGTCCCGCCGTCCGGGAGGTCGGGCACGCCGATGCGCAGCGGCCGGCTCGCGGACGCGGTGTGCCTGCCCCGGGTCACCTCCGCCTTCACGATCAGCGCGCCGGGCGCGGTGGCCCGTGCGTCCGTGGTCGACGTCGGGCGGCCCAGCGGGCCGGTCGTGGTGAGCGTGGCGCGTCCGGGGCCGGCCGGTACGGTCAGCCAGCGCAGCACGGAGTCCGCGGGTGGTGCAGGCCTCAGCGAAAGCTCAGCCGTCTGCCCGACGTCCAGCTCGGTGGGGCCGGCCGGGGCCGGGGTGAGGTCGACGGCGAAGTAGTCGCCCGGTGCGCAGGCCGCGTAGACCTGTGCCCCGTCGGGCCGTTCCTCGGTGCGGAGGTGTACGAAGCCGAAACCGGCGCGGTGGGCCAGCGCGGCCAGCCGTCCCTGCGCGATCGTGCCGTGTCCGAGCAGCACCGCCCGTCCGGTGGCCCGCAGGTCGGCCGCGCGGGGATCGAACGCGGCGCTGATCCGCAGTCGGCCCGGGGTGCCCGACTCGGCGGAGGCCAGGGTGAGCAGTCGGTCCAGGGTGTCGGCGACGCCGACCTGGACGAGGTGCGGATCTGCGGAGTTCTCGCCGGGCGGCGGGTCGGTGAAGTCGACGTCCGGTCGGTCGTAGCGCAGCAGGAACACCGGGTCGAACTGCTCCTCCTGCTCTGCGGTGCCGACAGTGTCCGCTTCGTTCGCCTCGCGTCGGCCCGCCGCGTCGATGCGTTCCCCCGGCCGCAGCGCGACCGGGCGGATGCGTACCGGGCGGGTGCCGCGGACCAGGGTGGCGTTGGCGTCCTGGACGACCAGCGGGTCGCGCAACCCGCCGATGGTGCCGACCAGTTCGTTGAGCATCGACGCCAGGTTGGCCGGGGTCGGCAGGGCCCAGCGCCGGAACAGCCTGAGCCTTCTGCGGTAGTGCTCGTCCGCCTCGCCCAGCACGGGCGCGAAGTCGGTCCGGGCCACGGCGGAGATCCGTACCTCGTCGATCACGCCTCGGAACGCGCTGCCGTCCGGGCCGATCCGCAGCGGCGCGGTGTTCACCACGGCGCCGAGCCGGCCGAGCGGCGCCATGACCCGCAGTACGCCGTCGATGTAGAGCCGGAGTTCTCCGGTGGTCCGGTCCAGGACGCCGGCGAGGTGGGTGAAGGCGTCCGTCGGCAGGCTCAGATCGGCGAAGAGGGTGACGGGTGGAGTGGTCCCGTCGCTGACGAGCAGCCGTGGGTTCCGGGCCACGCCTCGGCCGAACTCGCCGACGGAGAGCAGCCAGCCGGCCCCCGCGCCGCCCGGGGCCGGGTGCCGGGACAGCACTTGGCCGTCGCCGCTGTCGGCGTCGGGGCGGACGAAACACTCCACTGTGGCGCTGCCGTTCGCGGCGATGTCGAACGCGGTGTCGGTCGTCACGTCGACCACCGCGTCCGGGGAGCGGAAGCCGAACGCGGCGCCGTACCGCCCGGCCGCGCCGCGCTGCACCGAAACCGCGGGGGAACCGGGATGGCCGGAGCGTCCGGGGTACTGACCGGTGACGTCCAGGGCGACCGTGCTCCCGGGGGCGTCGTCGAGGTGGTACAGCGCGACGGTGCCGGAGTCGAACCCGTAGGGCAGCGGCGGGAACCTGGGCACGCCGAGGTCGGCGCCGATCAGGTCGAGACTGCGGCCGGTCGCCGTGGGCAGATGCCGTTGGGCGACCGTACGGGCCAACTGGCCGCGCAGTTGGTCGCGTTCACCGCCGAGCACCCACAGCACCTTGGCCGTGTTGCCCAGCAACGCGGTCAACCGCCATGCCCGGTCCGGGCGTTCGTCCGCCGGGGCCGGTGTCATCCGCAGGCCGGTGATCCGGATCTGCGCGGAGACCGGTATCGCGAGCGCGACGGAGGAGCCCGCCACGCTCCCGGCCGGGAAAGCCGCCCGTACCGTCTCCGGCGGGCCGCCCGGCCGGGTGTAGGTCACCGTCACGGTGGTGTCGGCCGCCAAGTCCCGTGCCGTGGCCAGGACATGGCTGGGCTCCGGCGGGCGGTCGAACCGGCTCTGGTGCTCGGTGAAGTCGTACGGTGCCACCTCGGCGGCCGACGGGTCCGCGCCCGGCAGCAGCCGCAGGTCGAGGCTGTCGGCGCCGCGTGCGAACGGTGTCGTCAGCCGCCCGCTCATCCGGACCGCGGCGAGCCCCGGCCCGGTCATGACGTCACCAGCGTGATGTCCAGGGCGTCCCCGCCGGGCGAGAAGACCGCCAGTTCGGTCGGGCCCATGACCAGGTTCTCCCCCACCTCTGCCTCCACCGTCACGCTCTGCCGGGTCACCGCGCCGAAGGTGGCCGGACCGGACGGCACCGGGCTGCGCCGCAGGTGCAGTTGCTGTACGTCGGCCACCCCGGGCTGTTCCACGAACGCCCGAACGACCTGCGAGTACAGGACGTCGCCGCCGAGCCGGAGGCTGCCGATGTCGGTGGCGAGCCGCTGCCGGATCGAGGCCAGCAGGGCGGCCCCGTCCGATCCCGGCTGGACGACCACCTTCGCCCGTACCCCGACCTCGACATGGATGGCCTCGACGATGTTCGGATGGACGCCCACCGGCCGTACCGTGTCGACGGCGGCGGTGACCCGCTCGAAGATCCCCTGTACAGGACCGATGGTCCGCCACGGCGCCCGGAAGTCGTGCGCCACCAGGACGTTGAAGAAGTACGGTTCGCCGATCCGCCGGGCCTCCGAGCTGAAGGCGCGCTGGTCGAAGGCGAACGTGCCGAAGTAGCTCTGGGAGACGTCCACTCCGCCTAGCGGATCGGACAGCACCACGTCCAGGACGCCGCTCACGCCGAGCGCCGCCTGGGCCACCGACTCCACCGTCCACAGGTTGCGGGCCAGTCCGGCCAGCCGGGCGCGGTAGGTGTCGTCGGGGACGGTCCTGTCGCCACCGCTGGTCGCCTTCGGGTTCGTCACGGTCAGCGTGGCGGTGCCGAGGTCGGCCAGGAAGATCGAGCGGTACGTGGGGTCGATGCCGGTGATCGCGCCGGCCGCGACGTTCCCGGCGGGCCCCGGCTCGAAGGCGACCACGTCCACCGTGGCGTTCCGCTGTGTCGCGTCCAGTGTCACCGGGGCGGTCGTGCCGAAGGCGCGCACCGGGGCGGCGGTGACCAGGATGGTGCCCTCGGGCACGACATAGCGCCGGCCGGGTGCCCCGCCGCCCAGGGTGATCCGTACCGTGCCGGTGCTGGGCAGGTGCGGCCTGGCCAGGCCCATGTCCTCGCCGAGGAGGTCCAGGTTGTCGCCGAAGGCGGTGGAGATGAAGTTGCCGTAGTACAGGTCCTCCATCCGCTTCCACAGTTCGCCGTCCTCGGCGGCGGTGACCTCCAGGATCTTGCGCAGCGGGCTGGTGCCGGTCAGGTCGATGTCGTCGAAGACGGCACGCGCCCGCTCGAACGCCTCGCTGAGGATCCGGTCGACCGGCTTGAGCACGAAGCCGTCCTCGGTCACTCCGAAATCGGTCATCCCCGCTCACACCCCCACGTCCACGAGCAGCGTCAACGGATCGCCCGCCACCGTGTCCAGCTCGACCCGTACGGTCCACACGCGCCGGTCCTGGTCCTGGGCGTCGTCGAAGACGACCTGGCGGACGTCACGGACCCGGGGATCGGTGCCCAGGGTGCGGACCAGGTTCAACTGCACCAACTGCTTCGCCACCGACAGCGGGTTGGGCCCAGTGAAGATCCGGCCGATGTCCAGCCCATAGCCGGTGTTGAACGGATCGGACCCGAACGGGGTGAGCACGCGCAGCGTCAGCGCCTGGCTGAGGTTGGCCACCGACTCGACTTCCCTCAGCTGCCCGTCCGCCACTACCAGATCGCCGTCGTCGAGCAGCAGACTGCGACCGAACGAGGTGCTCATGCCGCCTCCAGTTTTGTCTGGCCCGGGTCGGCCACCCGCCACGAGCCGGCGTTGGTCGTCCCCTGCGTGGTGGCCAGCAGCACGGGTCGGCCGTCGATCGTCAGCGTCGTACCGACTCCGGCAGCGACCGCCGCGATCCGGACGCACGGAGTGGAAAGAGGGCAACCGACGATCCGGGCGAGCCGCAGATCGTCCTCCAGCAGCACCGGCGATCCGTCCACCGTCACCGAACGCAGGCCGGCCGTGACCAGCACGGTCCCCTGGTGGTCGCACCGGAGGACGGCTGCCTCGGTCAGGACTGCGGGCATCACGTCACCGCCACGGAGGAGCCGTCGAGTTTCATGCTGACCGAGCCGTTGGTCAGGGTGATCGGCCGGTCCGCCGTACTGATCGTGACCGCGCCGCCGGAGTCCACTGTGATCATCGTTCCGCTCTGGTGTTCGATGGTGATCGAGTTGTCGGTGGGTGGATCGGGCCGGGTACCGACCTCGGGCAGGCTGTCGGCGCCGACGAGTACGTGCAGAGCCGCCACTTGAATGACCCGCTGCCCGGCGGCGTCGGTGAGGTCGTTGGCGCCCTTGCCGCGCGGCAGGTCGTCCGCGCCCAGTTCGGTGGGCAGGGCCAGCCAGTGGTCGCCCGGCCGGTTGGGCGGACGCTCGTGGGCCGGGTTGTCCGGCCAGACGAAGCCGGTGATCACCGCGTCGTTGACGTCGCCGCGGTTGTGCGCCAGAACCGCGCGCATCTTCGGGTAGACGGGAGTGATCAGCCCGGTCTTGTGGAACGCGAACGGCGACACGACCGGCTTGTCGTGCAGCTCGACAGCGGTGTCGATCGGGCTGGCCACGCTGGGCGCCGCGACTCCGGGCTCCGGCCGCTGCCCGTAGTACAGCGAGGCCAGGTGCTTGCCGTCGGCGCCCGGGGCGTACTCGGTCACCTCCCCGAGGTCGACCACCGGGTGGTCCTCACGGCTGCGGTCCAGGACATCGCGCCAGCGGTCCACCACGCCCTGTACGCCGGTGTGGACCTGCGCCCGTTCGCCGGGGCGGGCCGCGATCAGCCGGAGCTGTGCGGTGTAGCCGGAGCCGACGCGGAAGGAATGCACGACGTGGGACAGCCGCAGTAGTCCCGTCGGTACGCCGGACAGGCCGGTCGTGGCGGCCACTTGGCCGACCCGCAGCCCGGGATGGCCGAGCACCGTCAGGTCCAGCGTGGTGCGCACCGGCGGCAGGGCGGCCGACTCGGGCCGTGGCACGTCGTCCACGGCGGGGCGAGGCGGAAAGGCCGGACGCGCCCCGGTGTCCTCGGCGGTCGAGCTGCTGAGGGCGACCAGGTTGGTGTCCGGGTCGAACACGACCGGCGCCGGATCAGTGAACGCACCGACCGCCGCGCCGAGATGGACCGCGCGGTCACGCACCACCAGCGGCACGTCCGCCCGCGCCGCGAGCGCGCCGAGGGCGTCCAGGGCGGATCCGGCCCGGACGGTGAAGTCCCGCAGTCCGCCGCCGATCGTGGAGCCGTCCGCCAGCGGTACGCCGGCGGCCTTGGCCAGTGCCGTCGCCAGGTCGACCAACTCGGTGCCCACCCTGCGGTCCTGCTCCACTGGCGTGCTGCGCAGCAGGTATCCGCCTTCCTCCTGGCCGCAGAGCACCGTGCGGGACAGACCGTCGCTCCCGACACTGCCGGTGACCGAGACGATCCGGCCGACCAGCACCTGCCCCGTGGTCGTCGTCCGGGTCGTCGGCTCGTCGAAGTACCCGAGGTGGATGGTGGCGTTGACCGGCTTGGCGGCATGAGTGTTCTTGATCAGCTCCGTGACCTGGCCGGGCAGGTTGATCAGGCTGATCTCGAACGTGTCCACGGCCGCGCCCTCGGTCATCGTCACGGTGATGTCCGCGTCGATGACCAGGGAGCCGCTCAGGACATCGTTGGACACCTTGAGCGGCAGCCCAAGCCCCGACCCCCCGGCCGCCGCTCCCACCGCCCCGGCCACCGCACCGGCGGGCACGCCGGAGACGTCGGCCTCGGCGATCTCGATCCGGTACCACAGCACGAAGCTCATACGAGTGCCACCCCGCCAACCACTTCGGAGCCGAACGAGCCGGCCGCGTTGAGATTGCGGAGATCCAGCCGCATCGTCCGGAAGGTCAGGGCCAGTTCGGCCGCCGGGTACTCCACTTCGGGCACCAGCTTGCGGCGCAGGATCGTGACCGGCCCGCCGGGTTCCTCCCGGTCCACCGACAGCGCCAGGAACGCCTGCGCGGTGGGCAGGTCGAGCGGGCCGGACGGCGCGCTGTCGACGATGTCCTCCGCGACATTGGCGTACAGCCGGAACTGGTAGTTGCGGCCGGCCACGGCCAGCCGGAACGCCTGCGGGAAACCCTCGTCGGCGTCGATCGGCAACCTGAGAAAACTGCGCGTCGCCACGGATGCCTCCTTCCTCGACCTGGTTGCTCGGGTTCTGGTTCTGGTTCTGGTTCTGGTTGTGTTTCTGATTCGCTGTGCGGCTACAACAGGCCCTGCGCCGCGCGGGCGATCGGGTTGGGTGCCACGGAGCCCGGCACCAAGGCCGTTCCGGCGCCCACGGCGAGATCCGCCACTTCGCCGACGACCGCGATCAGGCTGGACCGGGGCACCTCGATCAGCGAGATCGACACGTCCAGGGCGTCCCGTCTGGCCACGCTCTGGGTGAAGTGCAGCTCGGTGATCTGCATGTCCAGACTGATCGTCAGGCCGGACACCACGGGGATGCCGTTGGGCAGCAGGGCCGCCGAGGTCGCCACCAGCGCCCTGGACGTCAGTGCCAGGGCCTCCAGCGCCTTCTTCAAGGCCCACCGGTTGGAGCCGATCAGCAACGCCTCGATGCTGATCTGCTTCTTGGTGGGCCGGGTCGCCTGGAGGAACCGGCTGCCCATGATCCGCTCAATGTCGTAGCCTTCGACGACCGTCATCTTCTGTACGTAGAGCAGTGGTACCGGCCCCACCAGCACCGGGACGTTCGTCCCCGTCGCCATGTCTCCCCCCGCGCTTGTCGATCCGGCCGCGCCCGGTCTCTGAGCCGGCCGGCTCAGAGCCGACCGGCCAGCTCCCGCCCGATCTGGTCGAAGAACTGTCCGACCAGTTGTGCGCTCTCGCTCTCGGGCAGTGACCCCACCGCCTGTATCTCGACCGGAAAGTGGTAGTTGATCACCGGGCCGGCACCGGCGGCGTGCGGCGAGAGGGCCGCCTCGCTGCCGGGCGCGGGAACGATGTACTCGCCCTCGTGGACCAGCGCGATTCCGGTGCGGTCCACTCGTCCACCGGCGGCGAACCCGGGCAGTTCGAACGAGCTGCCCGTCCCCTCCTCGACGCCCTCGGCATCCACGACGGCTACGCCTCCAGACCGACGTCCAGCGCCAGACAGCTGAAGCTGGCCTGCGGTACGCCGTCGATCACCACGTTGCTGGGATTGGCCGAGGTGACGACGCAGCGGGCGAACTTCATGGAGTCGAACGCCCAGTCGGTGCCCTTCTTCTCGGCGACCACCACGGAGAACTGCTGGCCGTTCGCGGCCAGTTCGGTCAGATCGGCGACGGCCGCGGCGACCGCGGGCACCGCCATCATGAAGGTGAAGGTGAACGGCTGTCGGACGAAGCCGACGTTGTCCGCCTCGATGCTGTGCAGCACGGTGTGCGGCACGTTGAACGTCGGGGTGAAGCTCGATATCGGGGTGATGGTGCTGTCCCCGAGTTTCACCTCGAGCCTGGTGTTCCAGTCCGGCATCGCTGCTCTCCTAGTCGAACTTCATCGTGAGGGAGAGCCGGTGCATGGCACCGGCGTAGTGGATCGCCACCATGACCTGCACCAACCGCTGCACCTGGGCGTCGTGGATCTGGTCGGCCTCGGCGGCGGTGAGCGTCGCCGGATCCTTGTCCAGCAGCGTCAGCAGGGGAACGAAGACCTCGAAGCCGGTCAGTACGTCGTTCTGCACCTGCGGTGCGAGGACCGCCTCAAGGCGGGCGATCAGCGCGCGCAGCCCCGAGCGGCTGATCCGCACGTTGCCGATCGTCTTGACGAGTTGCGCGTTGAGCCGGAAGTTGAGGTCGTCGATCACGCGCAGGGCGTCGATGTACTTCGTCCCGCCCGGATTCCCGGTGTAGCCCTCTCCCATGTAGACGCCACCGCCGGGGATGATCGACGGGCTGGTCAGCCAGTTGACCCCGCGCCCGGCCGGTCCGGACTCGAACGTCTCCGAGCCGTTCAGCTCCCCGATCTGGGCCTGGGTGAACGGCGGGCTGGTGATGTTGACCGGCTTCAGCAGCAGGGAGATGTGCGGTTGGTGGCCCGCGATGGTGCCGGCCACGGCCGCCGCTGCGTCCTGGTCGCTGCGATGGGCGATGTAGACCATCCGCTCGTGGGCCAGGGTGCCCTTGACCGCGTCCGCCTTGGACGTGTCCTTGGGCAGCATGGCCACACCCATCCGCTGCTTGCCCTCGCCGCCGGTCTCCGACACCGAGGCGACATGCTTGGCCAGGGTCACCAACGCGCCTTCGGGGTTCTCGATATGACCGGTGGTGGCGTCCAGCGGAGTGTTGGCCAGCACCACGAGCTGCACGTCGAGGCCGGCGACCACGTCCAGCGCGGCCTGCCAGTCCGGGTCCTCCTCGTCCACCCGCACGGCCGTCACCAGGGTCGGTCCGGGCGACTGTTCGAAGGCGAGGGCCACGGCCTTCCCGAGGTCGCCCGGGGCCCGCCGACGTGCCTCGTGCGGGTCGGTGAAGTCGAGCGGGATGTTCACCTGGGCCGGATCGGCCGGCGGTGACTCCTCGGGCAGCGCGATCGTGCCGACCACGGCGATGTTGCCGTAGGCGCGAACGGCTGGTGCGAACAGATTGACTACCGGTTTCACCCGGACATAGCGGACGGTCATCGGCCCCTCCTCTGTCTCTCTCGGGCCTGATGTGCGATGGCGTTCAGTGGTATGTCGGTTTCCCGGCTCGCGTTTCTCGGCCCGCGAGCCTCAATTCGTGTTCAGGAACAGCGCCGCCACACCCGCGCCGGCGAACAGTCGCTGGACCGCGGCGGAGGTGATCCCGCTCTCGCCGGGCCCTTCTTCGGCGAATACGGCGGCGACCGCATAAGCCGCGGTGCATTCCGCCGGGATCGCGCGCTGCGGTGCACCGGTCAGTTTTCTGCTGGTTTCTCTGACCAATTGGGCGGCCCGCAGCCCCTCGGCGACATCGAATGGATCGACCGCCAGTGCGGCGAGCACGACATTCAGTGTGTACGCGTTTCCCGGATCGTCCGGGTCGAATGGTTCGGCGGCCCGTATGCGTACCGTTGTCAGCAAGTACTGGAAGGCGTCCCGCAGTTGTTCCACGGTGCTGATCCCGTGCTCGGCCATGAACGCGTCCAGGTCGATGAACGGGAACTGCCGGCGGAACTCGTCCAGCGTGGAAAAGCTGTCGGCCGCCTCGGAGACGACCGATTCGGCACCGGCCGGATCGATCTCCGCCACCACCGTGACCCGTAACCGGGCCAGGATGTCGATCCACACCGGATTCCGTGACGTCGTCCCGTCCAGGGCGAGTTCCGTCCGGGCAAAGCTGGGCACCGTCTGTGTCCAGGTGCCGGTCTTCCGGTCCGTCGCGAAGAGCGGGTGCTGCAACTCCAGTTCGCCCACCGTCACGTCCCGGACCCGGTCGATCCGGACCGCCGACAGGTCGTACGTCGCGGCCAGCATGGTGCGGATCAGTTGCCGGTCGGAATCCCCGGCGGGCAGGAGCAGCGCGCCGAACGCGGCCGGATCGCCCAGCTCCAGCATCACCCGGTCCCTGAATGACGTCACGTGCGTGATCCCATCGGCTACAGGTGCAGGTTGATGGTTCCGGAGGCGGAGACGGTGCTCCCACGGGAGTTGGTGACGGTGACCCTGAACGTGTAGGTCCCGGTGGTGGGCAGGGCGTCCCGCACCCGCCAGGTCGACCAGTCGCCGCCCGGCGACGTGTCCTGTGCGACCCCCGACGGCCCGTTGTCGAACACGTAGGCGACCTCGGTGATCCCGGACTGCGCGCCGTTCGTCGTCCCGGTGAGGGTGACCGGGTGCGGGAGTGAAGTGGCTGTCTGGCTCCCCTCGAAGGGGTCGAGCGCCACCGTGGGCGGCGCGCTGTCACGTCCCACCAGGGAGCGGGTCTGGGTCGAGGAGAGACCGTTCGGATCGGCACACGTGACGGAGATCGACCGGGATCCGAGCGGCATGGGCCCGAACATGACGGTCTTCGTGAACTCCGTACCCGTGTACTGGTCCGTCGTGACAGGGAGGCCGTCATGCGCGATGCTCACCGTGAACGGATAGAACTGATCGCTCCCCGACGTCAGCCGCACGGCGATCTGCCCACCGTCCGGACCCAGATCGACCACCCCGCCATCGGCCGGAGCCGCCCAGGTGAACACCGGCGGGCCCTGGGCGACCAGCGTGATGGTTCCGGAGGCGGAGACCGTGCTCCCACGGGAGTTGGTGACGGTGACCCTGAACGGATAGGTCCCGATGGCGGCCAAGGGAGCCTGCACCCGCCAGGCCGACCAGTCCCGGCCGGACGAGGTGTCCTGCGCGGCCCCCGACGGGCCGTTGGTGAACGTGAAGGCAACCCCGGTGATCCCGGACGCCGCCCCGTTCGTCCTTCCGGTGAGGGTGACGGTGTGGGGCGACGACCTGAGGGTCTGCCGGTCGCTGAAGGGGTCGAGTGCCACGGTCGGCGGCACGCTGTCACGTCCCGTCAGCGAACGGGTCTGCGTCGACGAAAGCCCGTTCGGATCGGCGCACTTCACGGAGATCGACCGGGACCCCAGCGGTGCCGGACCGAACGTGACCGTCTTCGCGTACGAGGTGCCCGAGAACTGCTCCGTGAGAGCGGGCAGACCGTCGCGCGTGATGCTCACCGTGAACGGCTGGAACTGATCGCTCCCCGCCGTCAGCCGCACCTCGGCCTGCCCGCCGGCCGGCCCCAGATCGACCGCCGCACCGTCGGTGGGCGCCGTCCACGTGAACGTCGGGGGAATCGCCTCGGCCACGGAGATGATCCGTGCGGGGGCCTGCAGCCAGGCTCCGTCGGACTTCTCCGCGTCCGCCGAGAGGCTCTGGTTGCCCACGTTCGGGAAGGTCGCGGTATAGGTGAATCCGCTTCCCCCGGCGGAATTGATTTTCCTGCCCAGAATGTAGAGATCCGACTGGGTGAAGGTGACCAGGGGTACCGGTTCCCAGTGGTTGGTCTCCCAGGTCCAGCCGGTACCGCGGTTGACATTCACCGTGATCTTCACCGGCCTCCCCGCCCGCACTGTTCCGGTCGGCCAGGAAATGCTCACACTCGGCGGTATGTTGTCCGGCTTGGGCGTGATCTTGGGTGTCGTAACGTCAACACTCTCCGACGATTCATCGACGGTCACGGAATCCCCCTTCAGGTATTGGCCGCTCGCTCCGGACAACCGTCGCAGAGCCCGTCGACAATCCGTCGACAATTCATCGACAGCCGGCGGGACGGCTCATCTGCCGCCCAGCCGCGCGCTGATCGTCCTCCCCGTCTGCTGAACGACATCCACGAGCCGGTCGAGGCTGTGCCCGGGGTCGGTCACGACACTCAAGGACGCCAGTGGCGCACCACTCGGCCCGTACAACGGCACCGCCACACAGCACGCCCCCGCCGCCACTTCCTCCCGGTCGAAGGCGACACCCCGGTCACGGATCGCGGCGGACTCCCGTCGCCAGGACGCGGGCAGCGGTCCCAACGGGAGCCGTGGTTGGGCCCCGGCCACCAGAACCTTGCCCGCCGCGGTGAACCAGGGCCAGACCACGCCGTCCGGCAGAAGATCGTGCGCGTCGCCGGTCTCGCAGGCCGTCCAGTCCAGGACCAGCGTCCGCCCCTCCCGCAGAACATTGACGCCCACCACCGCGCCCGTCACCCGCGCCAGCCGCCGGGCCGGCCCCCGCGCGGCGGACCGCAGCCCGGGATACGGCTGCCATGCCTGCCCGAGCCTGAAGATCCGCGAGCCCATGCGATAGCCACCGCGGCCCCGCTCCACGGCCCCCAGCTCGACCAGTTGCTCCAGCAGCCGGTACGCGGTCGTCTTGGGTAGCCCGCACTCCGACGCGAGCCGGGTCAACCCGGCCTGCCCGGCCCGCTCCACCGCCTCCAGCAGCCCGAAGGCCCCCTCCAGCACACTCCGCCCGCCACCGTCCGGCGCGCCAGGCGAAGGCATCGCGACGCGCTCGGACTCAGGCTCGGACAGCCGGTCAAGCTGCCGAACCGGTGAAGCCGCCGCCTCCGTCGCTCCCCGTGGTTCCCTCACATCCGTCTCCCCCAGCCACGCCCGGTTCGCACGGCTCCCCCGACTCCCCGCGCCACCATTCCCCGTGTGCGGGGCGCCGCCGTGCGTGGACACCTCTCCGACCCTCAGACTGAGGCCCGACTGTGGCTCAGAACGTTGTCGATAGGTTGTCGCCCGGCGTGAGAGTGTGCGCGACACGCGGAGAAGTTCTGCACGAGGAGTGTGGAGATCGTGGTGGATGTGCGACTTCTCGGTCCGGTGGAACTCTCGGCACGGGGCAGGACGGCGGAGGTCGGACCGCCCCAACGCCGGGCCGTGCTGGCTGCGTTGGCGGTGGACACCGGCCGGCCCGTCACGGCCGACGTACTGATCCAGCGGGTCTGGGGCGCGGATCCGCCCGACGGGGCACGGCGCGCGCTGCACGCCCACATCGCCCGGATCCGGCGGCTGTGCGAGCAGACCGGAGAAGCGGAGGACGCCCGGTTACGCCTGGTGCGCCGTTCGGGCGGCTACCTCCTGGAGGCTCGCCCGGACCAGGTGGACGTACACCGGTTCCGGCAACTGGTGGGCCGCGCCCGGGAGTCGGGGCGGACGGACGAAGCTCGGGCCTCGCTGCTGCGCGAGGCGCTCGGCCTCTGGCGCGGGGAGCCGCTCGCCGGGCTCGGCGGGCCCTGGGCGGGACGGGTGCGCGAGGCATGGCGGCAGCAGCGTGTGGACGCCGTCGTCGGATGGGCCCACCTGGAGACCCGCGTCGGCGATCCGGTCACCGCGATCGGCCCGCTCACCGAACTGCTCGGCGAACACCCACTGGTGGAGCCGCTGACCGGAGCCCTGATGCGGGCACTGCACACCGCCGGGCGCGGCGCGGAGGCGCTCGACCGCTACGCCACCGTCCGGCAGCGACTGGCCGACGAGTTGGGCACCGACCCCGGGCCGGCGCTGCGGGAGGTGCACCAGGCGATCCTGCGCGGAGGCCCCGCCGAGCCCTCCGCCTGGCCTACGCCCCGGACCACGGCCCGAACCGCTCCCCGCACGATTCCCCCAGCACGACCACCCGGCGAGATCCCCGTACAACTGCCCATGGGCGTAAGGGGGTTCACCGGACGCGGCAAGGAACTCGCCCGACTGGAGGAGGTCCTCGCCTCCGCGACCGACCAGCCGTCGGCGGTGGTGATCTCGGCGGTGTCGGGAACCGCCGGGGTGGGCAAGACCGCGCTCGCCGTGCACTGGGCGCGGCGGGCCCAACGGGCTTTTCCTGACGGGCAGTTGTACGTGAATCTGCACGGGTTCGCCCCCGGCGGACCTGCGGTGAGCCCGGCGGAGGCGGTACGGGGGTTCCTGGACGCCTTCGGGGTGCCGCCGGACCGTGTCCCGGCCGGTCTGGAGGCGCAGACCGGGCTGTACCGCAGCCTGCTGGCCGGGCGGCGGGTGCTGGTGGTGCTGGACAACGCCCGCGACGCCGAGCAGGTCCGGCCGCTGCTGCCGGGGTCGCCCGGATGTCTGGCGCTGGTCACCAGCCGTAGGACGCTCACCGGTCTGGCCGCGTCCGAGGGAGCCCATCTGCTGACGCTCGGTCTGCTCGGTCCCGCCGAGGCCCGGGAGCTGCTGGTCGGCCGGCTGGGTACGGACCGGGTGACGGCCGAACCGGCCGCCGTACGGGAGATCGTCGGCCAGTGCGCCGGGTTGCCGCTCGCCCTGGCGATCGTCGCGGCCCGCGCCGCCGCCCAGCCCGGCCTCCCCCTCGCCGCGCTCGCCGGGGAGCTGCGCCGGGCCGACGAACGTCTGGACGCCCTCGACGGCGGGGAACCGGTCAGCCAGGTGCGGGCGGTGTTCTCCTGGTCCTATCGCGCGCTGAGCACCGGGGCGGCCCGGCTCTTCCGGCTGCTGGGCGTGCACCCCGGACCGGACGCCGCCCTGCCGGCCATCGCCGCGCTGGCCGACGTACCGGTGCCGCGCGCCCGTGTTCTGCTGGCCGAGTTGGTGCGCGGACACCTGCTCACCGAACCCGTCCCCGGCCGGTACGCCTTCCACGACCTGCTGCGCGCGTACGCGGCCGAACTCGTCGTCGGCCACGACAGCGACGACGTCCGGCGCACGGCGGTGCACCGGATGCTCGACCACTATCTGCACACCGCCCACACGGCCGACGCCCTGCTGACTCCCCGCCCCCACCCGACTCCGCTGCCGCCCGCCCAGCCTGGCGCGGCGCCCGCCGAACTGGCGGACCATCCGCAGGCGCAGGCCTGGTTCACCGCCGAGCACGCGGTTCTCCTCGCTGCCGTGCAGCAGGCCCCCGCCTCGGACTTCGACACCCATACCTGGCAGCTCGCCTCGGCACTCACCACGTATCTCGACCGGCACGGGTACTGGCGGGCACTGACCGCCGTCCACACCACGGCCCTCGACGCGGCGCTGCGACGGGGCGACAGGGCCGGGCAGGCCGACGCCCACCGCGGTCTCGGGCTCGCCCAGGACCGGCTGGACCGTCCCGACGACGCCCGCGCGCACTATCTGCGCGCGCTGGAGCTGTTCGGCGAGGTCGGCAGCCACACCGGGCAGGCCCGTATCCACCAGCACCTGTCCCGGATGTCGGAGGCGCAGGGCCGGCGCCGACAGGCTCTCGGCCATGCCCACAACAGCCTCACGCACCATCGGGCCGCCGGTGACCGGGCCGGGCAGTCCGCCGCCCTGAACCACATCGGCTGGATCCTCGCCCAGCTCGGCGACCACCACCAGGCCCTCGCACACTGCCGCGAGGCCCTCGGCCTGGCACAGGAGACCGCGGACCTCAACGGGCAGGCCCACATCTGGGACAGCCTCGGCTACATCCACCACCGCCTCGAAGGGCACGAGGAGGCCGTCGACTGCTACCGCCAGGCCATCGACCTGTTCCACCGGACCGGCGACCGCCACAGCGCAGCCGCCGGACTCGTCTGCCTCGGCGACATCCAGCACACCACGGCCCACCCCCACGCGGCCGACAACGCCTGGACACAGGCCCTCGCGATCACCGCCGATCTCGGTCTCCCGGACACGGATCCGCTGCGCGCCGGCCTCCTGGAACGCCTCGGTCCCGTACCCCCGACCGTTCAGCGATCTGAACCGGCAATCCTGCCGTCCACGTAAAGGCCCACGGGAAATAACCCTGCGCGACCTCTTTCCCACTCACAGGTGCCATGGCATGCTCACCGGTCGACGCAATCCTGAACGTCGTTCATATCCATGACCAGATCCATGGGAAGGGCGAACGGACATGAGAAACGCGCACACGGACACACCCGGCATCTCGAATGTCATGCGCATGACCAGACGGGCTCTGCTGGGAAGCGCGGTCGCCGTCGCGGCCGGCGCCGGCACCTCGGCGGCAGCGGACACGGGGTCGGCCGAAATCCCGGCCCTGTGGCGGGAGTTCAGCCGCACTCCCTTCACCCACCCACAGATCCCGTACATCGGCCGAGCCGGTTTCCGCGGCGGGGTGGCGCACTTCCCCCGCCGCCCCGCCATCGCCGACGTACGGGACTTCGGCGCCGTGGCGGGCGGTACGAGCGACTCCGCTCCCGCGATCAACCGCGCCATCGCCGCTGTCGGCAGGGCCGGCGGCGGCACGGTGACCGTCCCGCCGGGCACGTTCCGGATCGACGACATCATCCGCGTGAACCGCTCGAACGTGATCCTCAAGGGTGCCGGCAGCGGCCGTACGACGCTGTACGCGACGAAGAACCTCACCGAACTCATCGGCGCCTACGGCTCCCGCTACGGCGGCGACAAGTCGGGCTGGTCATGGGCGGGCGGTCTGATCTGGCTGGCCCCCGAGGCCCGCTGGAACTCCCTGGTCACCGCGATCAGGGCGAAGGCCTGGCCCTTCGAGGGCTGGACGGGCAACCGGCGCGACGAGTGGCGGACGCTCACCAAGGTCGCACCGGCGCGGCAGGGGTCCTGGACGGTGACGGTATCGGACCCGTCCCGGCTACACCCCGGCTCACTGGTGCTGCTGCGCCTCGCCGACGACCCGGACCACACCCTCCTGGAGCACATGTGCGGCGGCGGGCCCGGACCGGAGGCCTACGTCTGGGACGACAAGACCAAACTGACGTCGTACGTCCCCTACGAATGGCCGGTCCGCATCGCCCGGGTCCGTGGCCGGCGCGTCACCCTCGAACGCCCCCTGCCGCTCGACGTACGCCCGGAGTGGGATCCCCGACTGACCACGCACGTACCGGAGTTGACCGGCTCGGGTGTCGAAGGGCTGACCCTGGAGGCCGTGGAGACTCCGCAGCAGCCGCATCTGTTGGACAAGGGGTACAACGGTGTCGTCCTGCAGTGCGCGTACGACTGCCGGGTGGACGACGTGACGGTCCGCCACGTCGACAACGGCTTCGGTCTGGTGGCCGCCTCCGCGTGCACCCTGCGCCGGACACGTGTCACCGGCCGGGGTTCCCACCACCCCTACTTCTGCCGCGAGGGCTCGCACGACAACCTCGTCGAGGACTTCACGATCGAGGAGCGCACCAGCCCGGCGCCGTCCGGCACCCAGTTGCACGGCATCAACGTGGAGGGGCTGTCCTCGTACAACGTCTGGTCGCGCGGCGACATGCGGATGGGCACCTTCGACAGCCACCGCGGTCTGCCCTTCGCCAATGTGCGCACCGACATCACCCTGAACAACAACGGCCGCCACGGCGGTGACGCGAGCGCCGGCCCCCTGTTCGGCGCCCGCTTCACCCACTGGAACATCCGCGTCACCAACGCCCGGGCGGGCCTGGTCAGGATCGACGGCCTGGCGCCGTACTCCGCGACCGTCGGCATCGACGAGGTCAGGGAGTTCGACCAGATCGACGTACCGGACTTCGCCGGTGACCTGCACACGCGACTGGAGCTGTACGGCAGCCCACACGCGGTCCGGCCGCGCAATCTGCACGCGGCTCAGCGCGCGCTGTAGCGCCGGAGCACCTCACCGCACGTTCACCCATCTGAACGGAGTGGATCCATGAGCGCACTGTCACGCTTGGGCGTCCTCCTGGTGGCCCTCACCGCGTTCGCCACCGGCGTCGCTGCCCCCGCCGCCTCGGCGCATGCCACGCCCAAAGTCCCGCACACCGCCGTACTGGACGGCACCCGGCTCCAGCAGACCAAGCTCCGCCTCGATCGCGGCGACCGTCAGCTGCGGCAAGCCGTAAGGGCGTTGACGACCCGCGCCGACAAGTGGCTGGACCAGGGCCCCTGGACGGTCGTCGACAAACCGAGGCCCGCGCCCGGCGGCGACGTCCACGACTACCTCAGCCAGGCCCCGTACTGGTGGCCCACCACACCCCCGACCGCCGACAACCCCTGGGGCTGCCCGTACGTACAGCGCGACGGCGAACGCAATCCCGAGGTCGACTCCGGCACCGACCGCCAGGACGTCGAGAAGACCTTCGACTCCGTCTACGACCTGTCCCTCGCCTGGTACTACACCGGCCGGAAGCGGTACGCCGAGAAGGCGGGGCAGGTGCTGCGCACCTGGTTCCTCGACCCGGCAACGAGGATGAACCCGAACCTGAACCACGCCCAGTTCATCCCCTACAGGTTCGACGGCCGCGCGATCGGCATCATCGACTTCTCGCAGTCCTTCACCAGCGTCCTCGACGCGCTCGCCCTGCTCGACACCGGCGCCCCGGGCTGGACCAGGACGGACCGGGCGGGCATGGTGCGGTGGAACAGCGACTTCCTCGGCTGGCTCAGGAACAGCGACTTCGGCAAGGAGGAGGCCGCCCAGACCAACAACCACGGCACCTTCTACGACATGCAACTCGCCGCACTCGCCTACGCCACCGGCGACAGGGACCTGGCCCGTCGCACGGTCCTGGACGTCCGGAGCACGCGCATCGCGTCGCAGATCGCGGCCGACGGAAGCCAGCCGCAGGAGCTGACCCGGACCAGGAGCTGGCACTATTCGACGTTCTCGCTGGTCGCCCACACCCGGCTCGCGGCCATCGGCCGGCATGTCGGCGTGAACCTGTGGGCGTACCGGGGCCCGGACGGGCAGAGCCTGTTCAGGGCGGTGGACTATCTGCTGCCCGCCGCGACAGGGGCCGCCGCCTGGCCGCATCCGGAACTCGGGTTCCTACGGTACGCGGCGACCGATGTCGTCCACGCGGCCGCCGACGCCGGTGACGCGGGGGCGCGGCGGGCGGTTCCGTCGCTGGAGGCGCCGCCGGGCGGGGACCTGTGGGTGCTGCGTCCGGCGGCGGAACAGCTGGACTCCCTCGCGGGCTGACCGGCGACCTGCGTCGCGCGGCGGGCCACGACCGCCTCCGCGCGGGCGGAGTTCCTCGCCAGACAGGTCTCCGCCAGCGCGGTGAGCGCGTGACGCCACCTCACGGCAGGAGACCCGTAAATACGCATCTCCGATGCAACATTGATAGGGTGTCACCGTGAGGCTGACCAGATACACGGATCTCGCGCTTCGGGCAGTGATGCGCCTGGCCGTCGTGGACGGCGAGGAGCTGCTGACCACGCGGCAGATCGCCGACTCCATGAACGTCCCCTATACGCACATGGCGAAGGCCATCGCCCAGTTGCAGCACCTGGGCGTGATCGAGGCGCGGCGCGGGCGCAACGGTGGGCTGACGCTCACCGGCGCGGGGCGGAGCACTCACGTGGGGGACCTGGTCAGGACACTGGAGGGGGACCGGGAAACCGTGACCTGCGAGGGCGACGCCCCATGTCCGCTCGCAGGCGCCTGCCGACTGCGACGGGCACTGCGACAGGCGCAGGAGGCGTTCTACTCCTCGCTGAACGGCGTGACCGTGGCCGATCTGGTGACGTCACCGACGGGACCGGTGCTGTTGGCGCTGGGCACTCCCCCGAGCTGAAGCCGGTTCGTCATCGCCGCTCAGGCGTGGCGACCATGACAACCGAAAATACGCATCTCACATACCAATTCACTTGCCCATGGCATCCAACAAGGAGTGTGTCCCATGCTCTCTGCTCAGTCGGTTCCCGTCGTACGGGCGACGCTTCCCGTGGTGGGAGCCTCGCTGACCACGATCACGGAGCTGTTCTACCGGCGGCTGTTCGAGGAACACCCGGAGCTGCTGCGGCAGTTGTTCAACCGGACCAACCAGGCCACCGGCGCCCAGCGCGAGGCACTGGCCGGCTCGGTGGCGGCCTTCGCGACCCTCCTGGTCGAGCGGCCCGACCAACGCCCCGACGCCGTGCTCTCGCGCATCGCCCACAAGCACGTCTCCCTGGGTATCACCCCCGACCAGTACCCCCGGGTCGGACGCCATCTGCTCGGAGCGGTCGCCGAGGTCCTCGGCGATGCCGTCACCCCCGAGGTCGGCGCCGCCTGGGACGAGGTCTACTGGCTGATGGCCAACGCCCTGATCGCCATCGAGGCCCGGCTGTACGCCGAGGCAGGTGTGGAGAACGGCGATGTGTGGTGGCGCATGGAGATAGCCGAGCGCCGCCGGGAGTCCGCCGACGCCGTCTCGTTCGTCCTGCGCCGGACCGACGGCCGTCCCACGACGCCCTTCCGGCCGGGACAGTACGTCAGTGTCCGCGTCGAACTGCCCGACGGTGCCCGCCAGATCCGGCAGTACAGCCTGTCCACCGCGCCCGATCACAAGACCTGGCGCATCACCGTCAAGCGCGAGCAGGCCGCCGACGGCACCGTCCCCGACGGCGAGGTGTCGTCCTGGCTGCACGCCAACGCCGAGGTGGGCGACGTCCTCGACGTCTCGCTGCCCGCCGGTGACCTCGTACTGGCGGAGACCGGCACCCCGCTTCTCCTCGCGTCCGCCGGTATCGGGATCACCCCCATGCTGTCGATGCTCGACCATCTCGCCCTCACCTCCTCCGCGCGTCCGGTCACCGTCGTCCACGCCGACCGGAGTCCCCTCGACCATGTCCACCGTGATGAACAGGCCGACCTGGTCAGCCGTCTGACCAGCGCCGATCTTCACGTGTGGTACGAGAACGACGCCCATCGCTCCCCCGGCACCAACGTCTTCGCCGGCCGCGCCACGCTCGACCACCTCACCCTCACGCCCGACACCACCGCCTTCCTCTGCGGACCGCTGCCCTTCATGCGCGCGGTGCGGGGTGAGCTGCTGGCCAAGGGGCTGCACCCCGCCGCCATCCACTACGAGGTGTTCGGACCCGACCTCTGGCTCAGCAAGGGATGAGATCCACTTCTCGCCCACGTTGCTGTCACACGTTGCCGGGTCACCCGGTCATACGTGTGTATCCGTAACACGGCGAGGGAGATCAACGTGGAATCGCGTCTCAACTACTTCGGCCACCCGCTCGCGGGGAAGGTGCTCAAGCACAT
Organism: Streptomyces sp. NPDC002156; assembly: GCF_053593675.1. Lineage (NCBI taxonomy): Bacteria > Bacillati > Actinomycetota > Actinomycetes > Kitasatosporales > Streptomycetaceae > Streptomyces > Streptomyces sp. NPDC002156. The sequence goes on from NZ_JBSFDA010000014.1 coordinate 72,361, forward strand.
CAACTCGGCCGGCAAGCTGGTGCAGGACTCGACCCTGCCGACCACGGTCCAGGAGCTGGTGAAGATCCGCGCGAGCCAGATCAACGGCTGCGGCTTCTGCACCGACATGCACACCAAGGAAGCCACCGCGGCCGGAGAGACCCCGCAGCGCCTCCACCTGGTCGCCGCCTGGCGTGAGGCCAAGGTCTTCACCGAACCCGAGCGCGCCGCACTGGAACTGGCGGAACAGGGCACCCGTATCGCCGACGCGGCCGGCGGGGTCACCGACGAGGCCTGGGCGAACGCGGCCAAGCACTTCGACGAGGACCAGCTCGTCGCGCTGATCTCCCTCATCGCCGTCATCAACGCCTACAACCGCATCAACGTCATCAACCAGCAGCCTGCCGGGGACTACCAGCCTGGCCAGTTCGGCTAGCCGACACCTCCCCGGCCAGGCGCACACGGTCCGTCTCCACGCCGCCCCGACCTACGGCGTGGAGACGGACTCAGTCGTGCGCGGGTCAGACCGCGGGACGCGGTGCCCGCAGATGGGCCCGCGCGGCCAGTTCGTCCTCGTCGACGAACGTGAGCATCGGCTGGCCCGGTGCGCAGAGCATGGTCACGACGAACCGGCAGGGCTCGTCCGTCAGGGCGTTGCCGTCCTGGTAGTGGATGACGTCGCCGCCCGGCTCCCAGAAGGTCTCCCCGGCCTTGACCACCCGCTCCGGTTCACCCTCCAGCTCGAAGCGGACCGCGCCCTCGATCACGTACCCGAAGGCCGGTCCCGAGTGACGGTGCGGCGGGCTGCCGACGTTGCCGGGCGGCCACTCGACCAGAAGGGTCATCCCCGAGGCGCCTTCGGGGATATGGGGCGGCGTGACGTCCTGGATCACCTTCGCCGCGGTCATCCAGGCCTCGTTGGTTGACACTGTTGCACCTCCGTGGACTCCTGCATCCGGTGTTTTCACACCCTTTCTCGACGAGGAGACCGGATACGCCCCGGTCCTGTGACAGTCGCCGTACGAGTCGATGTCACAACAGTGGTACGTGGCCTGTCGTATGGGCAGGAGAAAGGGGATCCAGATGAAGGTAGTTGTCGCGGGAGCCACCGGCCGGATCGGCTCCAGGACGATGATGCGGCTCCGGGACCACGGTGTGGAGGTCGTGCCCGTGTCCCGCCGCCACGGTGTCGACGTGATCACCGGGGACGGTCTCGACGAGGCACTGCGGGACGCCGAGGTGCTGGTGGACGTCACCGACGCGCCCGCGCGGACCGAGGGGGCGGGGCTCCAGTTCTTCCGTACCGCCACGACCAACCTCCTGGGCGCGGCGGTCGCGGCCGGTGTCGAGCACCATGTGGTCCTCTCCGCCGTGGGGGCCGACCTGCTGTGGTCGGACTACTTCCGCGCGAAGCTGCTCCAGGAGGACATGGTGCGGAGTTCGCCGGTTCCGCACTCGATCGTGCGGGCCACACCGTTCTTCGAGTCCATCGAGGCCATGGTGGAGAAGAACACCGTGTACGACCATGTACACGTCGCGCCGGTCCTCGTCCCTCCCGTGTCGACGGATGACGTCGCTGTCGCCGTCGCCCATGTCGCCGTAGGACTCCCGCTGTTCGGTGTCACAGAGGTCGCCGGGCCCGAGATGCGTCGCCTCGACGAGCTGGCGGACGAGGTGCTGGTCGCCCGTGGCGACAAGCGGGTTGTCGTCCCGGACGCGCAGGCCCGGTACTTCGGTGCCGAGTTGAGGGAACGGACCCTGGTGCCCCGGACGAACCCCCGCGTGGGCCATCTGTCGTTCGCCGAGTGGCTGGCGCGGCCCGTCGTCCACGCCCAGGGGTGATCGCGTCATGAGCGAACTCGACCAGCTGCCCGACCGTGACGTGGAGGAGACCGCCGAATGGCAGGCGTCGCTCGACGCCGTCATCCGGCACACCGGGCCCGAGCGTGCCGTGTTTCTGCTGCGGCGCGTGCACGAGTACGCGGCCAGGTCCGGGGTGGCCCTCCCGGGGCTGCTGTCCTCGGACTACATCAACACCATCCCGGCGTCGGCCCAGCCCGCCTTCCCCGGTGACCTCGCCATGGAGTCCCGGATCACGGCGCTGAACCGGTGGAACGCGGCCGCGATGGTGACCCGTGGTTCACGTCTGGGGCTGGGCGGCCACATCGCGACCTACGCGTCGGCGGCTTGGCTCTACGAGGTCGGGTTCAACCATTTCTTCCGGGGCAAGGACGGCGACGGCTCCGGGGACCAGCTGTATCTGCAGGGGCATGCCTCGCCCGGCATCTACGCGCGGGTGTTCCTGGAGGGGCGGCTGAGCGAGGAGCAGTTGGACGGTTTCCGGCGCGAGGCCGACGGTCACGGGCTGCCGTCGTATCCGCATCCCCGGCGGCTGCCGTGGCTGTGGGAGTTCCCGACGGTCTCGATGGGGCTCGGCCCGCTCGCCGCCGTCTACCAGGCCCGGTTCAACCGCTATCTCCTCAACCGGGGGATCAAGGACACGTCCGGGTCGCGGGTGTGGGCCTTCCTGGGTGACGGGGAGGTGGACGAGCCCGAGTCGACGGCCGCGCTGGAGCTCGCGGCCCGCGAGGACCTCGACAACCTCACCTTCGTCGTCAACTGCAATCTGCAACGCCTTGACGGTCCGGTGCGGTCGAACTCCAAGATCGTGCAGGAGCTGGAGGCGCGGTTCCGGGGTTCCGGCTGGCATGTCGTGAAGACCCTGTGGGGCGAGGCCTGGGACTCCGTACTCCGGCAGGACTTGGACGGTTCCCTCGTCCGCCGGCTCGGCGAAACACCCGACGCCCAGCTCCAGACGTACGCCGCACGGGACGCCACGTACATCCGCAAGCACTTCTTCGTCGGCGACGAGTTGTCGCACCTCGCCGCGGGTCTGAGCGACGCGCAGCTGACCGAGCTGTTCGAGAACTCCCGGGGCGGTCACGAACCGCTCAAGGTGTACGCCGCCTACCGGGCCGCCGTTGAGCGCAGGGGGCAGCCGACCGTCGTCCTCGCCCAGACGGTGAAGGGCCACACGCTGGGGTCGGCGTTCGAGTCCCGCAACGCCAACCACCAGATGAAGAAGCTGACGACGGCCCAGTTCCGTGAGATGCGCGACGCGCTGGAACTCCCCATCCCGGACAGCGCGTTGAGCGGTGACCTGGTGCCGTACTGGCACCCCGGTGAGGACTCGGAAGAGGTGCGCTACCTCCGCGAGCGGCGTACCGCGCTGGGAGGCCCCGTCCCGCTGCGGCGGGTGGTGGCCAAGCCGCTGCCGGAGCCGCCGACCGACCCGTTCGACGTCCTCCGAAAGGGCTTCGGCAAGCAGGAAGTGGCCACCACCATGGCCCTGGTCCGACTGGTCAAAGACCTGATGCGCGTCGAGGGGACAGGGCCGCGCTGGGTGCCGATCATCCCCGACGAGGCACGGACGTTCGGCATGGAGTCCCTCTTCCCGACGGCCGGGATCTACTCGCCGAAGGGCCAGACCTACGAACCGGTCGATGTCGACCAGCTGCTCCACTACCGGGAAGCCACGGACGGCCAGCTCATCGACGAGGGCATCACCGAGGCCGGGTCGATGGCCGAGTTCACCGCTGCGGCGACGTCCTACGCCACCCACGGCGAACCCATGATCCCCTTCTACATCTTCTACGCCATGTTCGGATTCCAGCGCACGGGCGACCAGTTCTGGGCCCTCGCGGACCAGATGGGCCGTGGCTTCGTCGTCGGGGCGACGGCGGGCCGTACGACGATGACCGGCGAGGGACTCCAGCACGCCGACGGCCACTCCCATCTGCTGGCCTCCACGAATCCGGCCGCCGTGAGCTACGACCCGGCCTTCGCGTACGAGATCGCGGTCATCGTCCGGGAGGGGCTGCGCCGCATGTACGGCGAGGCGCCCGAGGACGTCTTCTACTACCTGACGGTCTACAACGAGCCCAAACGGCAACCGGCGATGCCCACCGGACCGGACGTCGAGGAAGGCATCCTGCGGGGCATCTATCCCTTCCGGCCCGTGCAAGCGCACGTCACCGGCCCGCGCATCCAGCTCCTGGCGTCCGGCACGGCCATCCACTGGGCGCTCAAGGCCCAGGAACTCCTCCTCTCCCAGTGGGGAGTCCACGCCGGCGTCTGGTCGGTGACGTCCTGGACGGAACTGCGCCGCGACGCCCTGTGCGTCGACCGGGCGCGGCTGCGGGGCGAGGAGCGCGTCCCGTACGTGACGGCCGCGCTGTCCGGCGTACAGGGGCCCGTCCTTGCGGTGAGCGACTGGATGCGGCAGGTGCCCGACCAGATCAGCCAGTGGGTCGAGCAGGACTACTCGTCGCTTGGCACGGACGGCTTCGGACTGTCGGACACCCGTGACGCCGTACGCCGTTACTTCCGCGTGGACGCCGAGTCGATCGTCGTCGCCGCCCTGGACCAGCTGGCGCGGACCGGCGCGGTCGATGCGGAGACGGTCGTGCGAGCGCGCGACCGCTACGACTGGCAGGGCTGAACACCTCGTCGAAGGCACGGCGCGTCGAAAGTGAGCCAGTGACATGCACCCTTTCCCCTCGGCGGTGTCCGTCGCTCCTCCCGGCCGGGAGGAGCCGGACGACTACGCGATCAGCGCCGAGTTCTACGACGTCCTGCAGGCGGAGCGGGACGGGGCCCGTGTGCACCGGCTGTACGGCGACGCTGTCGGCAGGGCCCGTCTCGGGGTGCTGGACGTCGGTGCCGGCACCGGACGGGTCACGCTGATGAGCCTGCTCGAATCGCGGGTCCCGGTGCACGCCGTCGAGCCCACCCGTTCCATGCGGTCCCCGCTGATGACGCGCCTGGCATCGCTGCCCGCCGACCTGCGGAGGCGGGTCACCGTGCACCCCCATCGGCTCGACGAGGCCGAACTGCACGGGGTGGCCGACGTGGCCGTGTGCCACAACACGATCGCCTGTCTCCACCCGGCTTCGCGGCGCGCCCTGTGGCCGGCCGTCGCCGGAGCACTCGTACCCGGAGGTGTCCTGCTCGTCCAGCTCCCGCCCGCCCGCCTCCCGCGCCGCGAGACCACGCACGACCTGCCGACGCAGCGGATCGGCCAGCACGAGTACGGCGGACGCATGGTCGCGTCGGCCGACGCGAACCGGATCCGGACCCGCTTCGACTACTGGGTGCGGGGCGAGGGCGGTGTGCTGCGGGAGCACCACGAGACGTTCTGGATGTGGCCGACCACCCGTGGGGAGGTGATCGGAGAACTGGCGGAGTGCGGCTTCGCTCCGCTGCCCGGGCGGACCGATCCCGCCGTGCTGGCAGTGCGGCTCGTACGGCGCTGAGGAGTCCGTACCCGGACGGTTGTCACAAGCGGGGTTACTTGTCGGTCAACCGGATGTCCGGGGCCCAGGCCTTCCCCAGCACATCGACGGAGTCGCGCGATGACCGAGCAGAGTCCGCTGCCCGATCTGTCCACCGAGATGGACTTCGGCGGAGAGTCCTTCGCCCCCATCTACACCACGACGGTGACGGTGAGCGGCGGGACAGCGAGTCATGGGCGGGCCTCGGGCAGGGCGCGTTCGGCCGACGGAGCCCTTGATCTCGATCTGCACATGCCCGCCGAACTGGGCGGCGACGGTCAGGGCACGAATCCCGAGCAGCTGTTCGCCGCCGGCTTCGCCGCCTGCTACCACGGGGCGTTGAGCCTGGTGGCACGGCAGGTGCCGCTCGATCCCACCGAGATCTCCGTGGAGGCGACGGTCGCCTTCGGGCGGGACCCGGAGGACGGCGGCTATCTGCTGCGCATCGACCTGCTGGTCCGGTGGCCGGGCATCGATCCGGAGGTCGCCGCCCCACTGCTGGAGAAGGCCGATTCGCTGTGCCCGTACGCGAAAATGGCCTGGCAGGGAACGCCGACGACCATCACGTTGGCTCCGTAGCGGTCCAGCCGTCCACTGTCACAGGACAAGGCGCTGCGCGGTCTCATGGGTGTCCCTCCCGACACGGCTCGCGACATGTGGCGCGACTTCTGAGATGGGGAACCCCGTGAACACTTTCGTGATCGTCGGTGGCGGTCTGGCCGCGGGCAAGACGGCGGAGGCACTGCGGAAGCACGGCCACAGCGGGCCGCTCGTCATCATCGGCGACGAGACCGAGAAGCCCTACATCCGGCCGCCGCTCTCCAAGGGGTATCTGCTGGGCAAGGAGGAGCGCGACTCGATCTTCGTGCACCCCGACGACTGGTACCGGGAGCACGACGTCGACCTGCTGCTGGACACGCGTGCACGCGCGGTCGATCCGCGGGCGCGGACGGTGGAACTCGACGACGGCCGTCAAGTCCCGTACGCCAAGCTGCTCCTGGCCACCGGCTCGTCCCCGCGTCGGCTGTCCGTTCCGGGTGCGGATCTCGACAACGTCCTGTATCTGCGCCGGGTGGAACAGAGTGAACGGCTCAAGTCCGTGTTCCGGCCGGGGGCGAGGATCGTGGTGGTCGGGGCCGGGTGGATCGGCCTGGAGACCGCCGCTGCCGCCCGGACGGCCGGCGCCGAGGTGACGGTGCTCAACCACTCGGAGCTTCCCCTGCTGAAGGTGCTCGGGCGGGAGGCGGCCGAGGTGTTCGCGGCGCTCCACGCCGATCACGGCGTCGACATACTGCCCACCGTGGAAGTGGAGTCCCTCACCGGGACGGACGGGCGCGTGGACGGCGTACGGCTGGCCGACGGCAGACACCTGGACGCGGACGCCGTCGTCGTGGGCGTCGGGATCATGCCCAACGTCCAACTCGCCCAGGAGGCGGGCCTGGAGGTGCGCAACGGCATCGTCACCGACGAGCATCTGCGGACCTCGGTGGCCGACATCCACGCCGCGGGCGATGTCGCCAACGCCTACCACCCCCTGCTCGGCCGCCACCTCCGTGTCGAGCACTGGGCCAACGCCCTGCGTCAGCCGGAGGTGGCGGCGCTCTCCATGCTCGGCAAGGACGCCGTCTACGACAGGCTGCCGTACTTCTACACGGACCAGTACGACCTCGGGATGGAGTACACGGGTTACACGGAGCCCGGGGGCTACGACCGTGTCGTCTTCCGTGGGGAGCCGTCCGAACGACGGTTCGTCTGCTTCTGGTTGGCGGGCAAGCGGGTCCAGGCGGGCATGAGCGTCAACGTCTGGGACGTCATCGAACCGATCCGGGCCCTCGCCGCGTCCGGGGCCGACCTCGACGACGCGGTCCTCGCCGACCCGGACGTACCGCTGGACCGCATCCTGCCGTGACACCTGACACACGGTGTGACTCGCTATGCATGTCACAGATCCCGGGACGGACTGGTCGTACTGAGTGACAACCCCGGCGATCGGAGTGAACGGTGGCTATCGACGAACAACAGCTTTCCACGACGGTGCTGGTGATCGGCACGGGAGGTGCCGGGCTGCGGGCGGCGATCGAACTCGCCGAGGCCGGTGTCGACGTCCTCGCGGTCGGCAAACGCCCCAAGGACGACGCGCATACGGCGCTCGCCGCCGGTGGGATCAACGCGGCCCTGGCCACCATGGACCCCGAGGACAGCTGGCAGCAGCACGCGGCCGACACCCTCAAGGAGAGCTATCTGCTGGCCGACCCCCGCACGGCCGAGATCGTCACCCAGGGTGCCGCCCGGGGCATCGACGACCTGGAGCGCTACGGCATGGCCTTCGCCCGGGAGGAGGACGGCCGGATCTCCCAGCGCTTCTTCGGCGCGCACACCTTCCGGCGTACCGCCTTCGCGGGCGACTACACGGGGCTGGAGATCCAGCGCACGCTCATCAGGCGCGCGGAACAGCTGAAGATCCCCGTGCTCGACGGTGTCTACATCACCCGGCTGCTGGTGCACGACGGCGCGGTCTTCGGCGCCTACGGCTTCGACCTCACGGACGGTAAGCGCTACCTGATCCACGCGGACGCGGTCATTCTCGCGGCGGGCGGTCACACCCGGATCTGGCGGCGTACGTCCTCACGGCGCGACGAGAACACGGGCGACTCCTTCCGGCTGGCCGTGGAGGCCGGTACCCGGCTGCGCGACGCCGAGCTGGTGCAGTTCCATCCGTCCGGGATCATCGAGCCGGAGAACGCGGCCGGCACCCTGGTCAGCGAGGCCGCCCGGGGCGAGGGCGGGATCCTGCGCAACGCGCTCGGGGAACGCTTCATGGCCCGCTACGACCCCGACCGCATGGAACTGTCCACCCGCGACCGCGTGGCCCTGGCCTCCTACACGGAGATCAAGGAAGGGCGCGGGACGCCCAAGGGGGGTGTGTGGCTCGACGTCTCCCACCTCCCACGGCAGACGATCATGACGCGACTCCCCCGCGTCTACCAGACCCTCCTCGACCTCCAGATGCTCGACATCACCCGCGAACCGATCGAGATCGCGCCCACCGCGCACTACTCGATGGGCGGGGTGTGGGTGCGGCCCGAGGACCACAGCACCGACGTGCGGGGCCTGTACGCCATCGGCGAGGCGTCGAGCGGGCTGCACGGGGCCAATCGCCTCGGCGGGAACAGCCTCATCGAACTGCTGGTCTTCGGCCGCATCACCGGGCAGGCTGCCGCCGCCTACTCGCGGTCCCTGACGGCGCAGCCACGGTCGGCGTCGGCCGTCGCACAGGCCCGCGCGGACATCGACGACCTCCTCTCGGCCGACGGACCCGAGAACGTACGCGCCCTGCAGCGCGCCATCCGCAACACGATGACCGAGCACGCGGGGGTCGTACGGGACGAGGAGGGCCTGAGCGCAGGGCTCGCGGAGTTGTCAGTGATCGAGAAGCGGATGGAGGACGTCGGTGTGCACCCGGACATCGCCGGCTACCAGGACCTCGCGCACGCCTTCGACCTCAAGTCCGCCGCCCTCGCTGCCCGCGCCACCCTCGAAGCGGCCCTGGAGCGTCGTGAGACCCGTGGCTGCCACAACCGCAGTGACTATCCCGACCTTGATCCCGCTCTGCGGGTCAATCTCGTCTGGTCGCCGACGACCGGTATCACCCGCGAGAGCATTCCGGCCATCCCTGACGAGATTTCCTCGCTGATGGGGGAAGTCTCGACCGAGGGAAAGCTCGTCGAATGAGAAGTTTTCCTGATTGCGCGAAATCCCTGTCACACCTGGGGCCACTGCCCTGTCTCTCCTAGTACAGAGAAAGAACCTCCGGAAGGAATCCGTTATGAAGGTCGTAGTGATCGGTGGAACCGGACTCATCGGCTCGAAGGTGGTCGGCAAGCTCAACGCGCACGGCCACGAGGCGGTCGCGGCGGCGCCCAACACCGGCGTCAACACGCTGACGGGCGAGGGCCTGGCCGAGGTCCTGGAGGGCGCGTCGGTCGTGGTCGACGTGTCCAACTCGCCCTCCTTCGCGGACGACGCCGTCATGGAGTTCTTCCGCACCTCCACGACCAACCTCCTCAAGGCGGAGACCGAGGCCGGTGTGACCCACCACGTGGCACTGTCCGTGGTCGGCACCGAGCGCCTCCAGGCGAGCGGCTACTTCCGCGCCAAGCAGGTCCAGGAGGACCTGATCAAGGAGTCCGGGATCCCCTGGTCCATCGTCCACGCCACCCAGTTCTTCGAGTTCATGAAGGGGATCGCGGACATGTCGACCGAGGGCGACACGGTGCGTCTGGCCCCGGTCAAGATCCAGCCCATCTGGTCCGACGACGTGGCCGCGGCCGTCGGCCGCACCGCGGTCGGCTCCCCGCTCAACGGTCTCGTGGAGGTCGCGGGACCCGACGTGTTCCAGCTCGACGAGCTGATCCGCAAGGGGCTCGCCGCCAAGGGCGACCCCCGCCAGGTCGTCACGGACCCGCACGCCCCGTACTCCGGTGCCGAGGTGCAGGAGAACACGCTCGTCCCGGGGCCGGGGGCGCAGATCGCCGAGACCCGGTTCACGGACTGGCTGGCCCAGCAGCACTAGTCCTGCCAGTGGTCCCCTGCCCGCGGGCAGGGGACCACATTTCGCTGTGAACTCCGCTCCCGAGGAAATGACCTTCCATGCCCGACCACAGGGAATTGACGATTTCGGAGAACCGGGAAGGAATGGCGGCCATAGTCGTGTCGCTGACCGCCGAAGCCACCGAACTGGAAACCCGCGCCGCCGAACTGCGCCGGGAACTAGTGGACGTCGACAAACGGATGGAAGCCATTTCCGACGCTCTGCACCGGCTGCGTTAGGCGGGTGTCGCCTCGCCTTCGAGGCTCAGGGTGCGGATCTCCTTGCGGGAGGAGATGCCGAGTTTGGAGAAGACCTTGCGGAGGTGCCATTCGACCGTGTGGCGGCTGATGAACAGCTGGACGCCGATCTCGGAGTTGGTGAGCCCTTCGCCGGCGAGGCGGGCGATCTGCGCCTCCTGGGCGGTGAGGGCCGCGGGCGTCGCGACGACCTGGCTGCGCACCTTCGCGCCTGCGGCCTGCAGTTCGCTTCGCGCGCGTTCGGCGAACGCCTCGGCACCGAACTCGCCGAACATGTCGTGGGCGACGCCCAGTTGGGCACGGGCGTCGACGCGGCGGTTCTCGCGGCGCAGCCATTCGCCGTACAGGAGGTGTGCGCGGGCCAGCTCCACGCGGGCCCGGGTCCGGGCGAGCCGTTCGATCGCCTCGCGGTGGAGCCGCTCCGCCGCGTCGCCCTCACTCACGAGGGCCCGCGAGCGCGCTTCGACACCGAGCGCCCAGTCCGTGCCGCTGGCCCGGGTCGCCACGGAGAGTTCGTCGAGCGCGACGGCCGCCGGCTCGGGCGAACCGCTGCGTACGGCCGCCTCGACCAGCTCGACGAGGCCCCAGCGCGGCGACGCGAACTCGTACGGGTGGGCGGCTGCCTCCCGGGCGGCGGCCAGCGCTTCCGTGTACTGGCCGAGGCTGTTGCAGAGCACCGCGTGGTACCAGTGGGTGACGGTGACAGCGGCCCCCTGTCCCCGCGGTACCGCCTCGCTCATGATCGCGTCGATCAGCGCCCGGGCCTCGCTCTCGCGGCCCCGCCAGGCGGCCAGACCGAGCGGCAGTACGCGCGTCGGGTTGCTCCCGATCGCCGCGCACACCGTTGCGACCTCGTCGACCAGCGACGCGACCGCCGTCAGCTCCCCGGCAAGGAGGTGTGCGTGCGCACGGGCTTCGAGCACGTCGGGCAGTGTGCTGAGCGCACCGGCTTCGCGGATGAGCGTCAGATGACGGTCCGCGACGATGTGCCCGCGCTCGTCGTCCCACAGATCCGCGGCGAGGACGCCGGCGAGCCAGAGCCAGCGCAGCGCGTCCTGGACGGGGAGTTCCTCGTCGCAGAACGCTTCGAGGACGCGTCCCATCATCGGCACCGAGGCCGGGTAGCCGTCGGTGAGACGCACGGCGACGGCGTCCAGCAGCAGGTCGGGCAGCCGCGTCGGCCGCTGGGGCGGCGGCGCGGCGCGCGCTGCCTCGCCCACCTCCGGCAGTCCGGGGCCGTGTGCCAGTCGGCCGGCGAATATCGCCGCCGCGACGGCGTCCAGGTAGGTGTCGCGGGCGAGTGCGGCATCGAGCGGCCCGAACCGGCGGGCGGCGGTGAGCAGCAGCTCAGGTGCCTCACTGCCACGGTTCTGGGCGAACGCGATCCCGGCGTTCAGTACGTCGATCCGGGCGCGCCCCAGTTCGTCGAGGGGTCCGGCCTCCGCCGTGGTGAGGAGGGCCGCCGCCGGTTCGAAGGCGCCGGCGTGAAGCGTCGCCTGTGCGGCGTCGACCGCGCGCTGCGCCCGCCGGGCGGGATCCTGCGTGAGGGTTGCCGCGCGCTGGAGGAACGCGGCCGCCGCCGCGATGCCGCCGCGGGCCTGTGCCCGGTCCGCGGAGCGCTCCAGTTCGGCGGCGACCGTCTCGTCGGGTCCCGGGGTCGCGGCGGCGAGATGCCAGGCCCTGCGGTCGGGGTCGAGCCGGGCGTCGGTCGCGTCGGCGAGCGCCTGGTGCGCCTCGCGCCGGTCCTGCGGGCTCGCCGCGCGATAGGCCGCCGAGCGCACCAGCGGGTGCCGGAAACGTACCCAGGTGCCGAGGGTGATCAGTTCCGCCGCGTCGGGGTGGGAGGCGGCGGTGTCGACGTCGATGCCCAGCCGTTCGGCGGCGCCCCGCAGCAGCGTCACGTCGCCGATGGGCTCGGCGGCGGCGGTGAACAGCAGGCGCCGGGTCTCGGCGGGCAGCGCCTGGACGCGGCGGAGGAAGTCCTGTTCGATCTGGGTCGGCAGGGACAGTGTGTCGGGGCGCCCGAAGCCGCCCGCCAGCTCCGTCGTGGTGGCCCCGCGAGGCAGTTCCAGCAGGGCCAGCGGGTTGCCGCGCGACTCGGCGACGATCCGGTCGCGCACCCGCTGGTCGAGCGGCCCGGTGACGACCGAGTCGAGGAGTTCGCGGGAGTCGTTCTCGGACAGTCCCGTCACGGGCAGCTCGGGCAGACCGTCCAGAGCCTCACCGGCGCTCAGTTCACGGACGGCGAAGACCAGGGCGACCGGTTCCACGAGCAGCCGGCGGGCGACGAACGCCAGGGTCAGTGCGGAGGCGCGGTCCAGCCACTGTGCGTCGTCGACGAGGCAGACCAGCGGTCGGTTCCCGCCGGCGTCCGCGATGAGGCTCAGCGTCGCGAGGCCCACGAGGAAGCGGTCGGGCGCGGCGCCGCCCCGTAGTCCGAACGCCGTGCCGAGTGCGTCGCGTTGCGGCTCGGGCAGCTGGTCGAGGCCGGCCAGCAGCGGAGCGCAGAGCTGGTGCAGTCCGGCGTAGGAGAGTTCCATCTCGGACTGGACGCCGGAGAACCTGACCGTGCGGCATCCGGTGGCGCGGCCGAGGAAGTACTTCAGCAGTTCGGTCTTGCCGATCCCCGCCTCGCCGCGCAGGACCAGGACCCCACTGCGCCCGGCCCTGGCGCCGGCCAGCAGGGCGTCGAGGGCCTGGCATTCGTGCTGCCTTCCGAGGAGTCCGGCGCCCGCACCGCTCCTCGCCATGGCAGTTCTCCTGTCTGACACACCCCGGTGGGTATCGTAATACGCCTCCCGATCGCTGCGCTGGTGTGGTTGTGGAAGCAAAGACAGGCACTTGTTGCCGACGGGACCGGTTCTTCTACGGTCGCGGGATGTCGGTCTCCGCGGTCGCGCCCCGCTGGGCGCGGACGATCGCGATCACGGTCTCGGTGGTGCGGTCGAGGTAGCTGCGGCCGTCGGGCAGTCGGCCCTCCGGGCTGATGTAGCTGCGCGGGCCGAGGTGGGTGGCCGGGTCGAGCCGGTGCACGGTGATCTTCCCGGCACGGTTGGCGCGATTCCATTTGCTGCCGCGAAAAGGTCGCCAGCGCTGCGGGAAGATCCAGGTACCGACCCGTTCGATCCGGTCGCCCGCGCTGGTGAGCTGATGGACGTGGTCGGCGTGGGTGAGGTCGTTGGCGCCGTTGTGGAACCCGCCGAGCATGATCACCGTGAGCGGGCAGCGCAGCTGGGCGTGGAGTTCCTCGACCGCGCCGGTGGCGACCTGGGCGCCGCCGCTGTAGCCGAGCAGCACCACGGGGATGCCGCTGCCGGGCTCGTACCCGGCGAGCCTGAGTTGCGTGGCGATCTGGGAGCCGACGGCCCTGTTGTACAGGGGGCGGTACCGGCGGTCGGCGGCGACGAAGACCTGCATGACGTTGTGCAGGAACAGCAGCAGCCCGGCATGGTGGCGCAGCCACCACGTCCACGTCGGCCGGTCGGCGAGCGGGTCGGCCAGTGGCGAGTACGGCTGCACCTGGCCCAGTACCCGTAGCTCCGGCGCCCCGGCGAGCACGGCCTTGACCAGCTGGCCGCCGTCCCGGGTGTCGCGGACGCGGCGCTTGCCGATGCCGTCCAGGTAGACGAGGTAGGCGTCCGGGGGGCTGTCGGGGGCCGCGCCCCGGGCGTAGGGCGTGCCCGCCGGGAGTTCGGTGACGGGGGCCCGCCAGCCGGCGCTGTAGGCGAGCACCTCGTAGCGGGCCAGCAGGGCTTCGGCGATCAGGGCCGGTCCGAGGAGACAGGCCCAGAGCAGGAAGTCGTTCATACGGTCACCTCCGGCGGCCGGGTCGCGCTGACCCGTACGACCAGCCGTCGTACGCCCTCCACGGTGACGCCGAGACCGGCTCCCGCGACGGTCACGCATCCGGCGGCGCTCCACCAGCCGAGCCCGGTCGCGGCCGCCAGGGGTTCGACCAGACCGGCTCCGACACCCACGAAGACCACCAGGTGGAGGAAAGGCCCGAGCAGCGGGAAGGCGAGGACCGCGGAGAGCACCAGCGGGGCGACCAGGCTCGGCGTCCATTCCAGGCCGGTGCCCGGTGGCGGGGTGGACAGCACCAGTTCGGCCAGGGTCCAGGCGGTCAGCGGCCACAGGGCGAACACCGTGGCCTCGACGAGGCCGGCGGCCACCAGCAGCCCGGCCACGAAGGTGCGGGACATGCCGGGCCGGCGGGACACCAGGGGCAGGATGCGTCCAGCGGCTTCCGACAGCCCCGCGAACAGCAGCAGCACGATGACGGGAGACATCGCCGCTCAGCCTCTCGGTGACGGGTCGACGGGCACCGGGTGCCGGACCGGGCCGGCCTCCCGCAGATACTCCTCGAGTTCGTCGGCTGCCCGCCGATAGCCGCCCGCCTTGTGCTGGGCGGCCCGCAGTTCGGTCGCGGCGGCCCGGAACCCGGGCTCGTGGAGCAACCGCCGGGCGAGGGCACGTACAGAGACCTTTTCGACGTCCTCGGTACGGATCGACAGACCGGCGCCGAGTTCGACGACGCGTCGGGCCACCATCGGCTGGTCGGCGCCCTGCGGGACCACCAGCAGCGGAACCCCGGCGTACATGGCCTCGTTGACGCTGTTCATGCCGCCGTGGGTGACGAACAGGGCCGCGCGGGCCAGTACCTCCGGCTGCGGTACGAAGCGAAGGGCGAGGACGTTGGCGGGCAGCGGCCCGAGCGCGTCGGGGTCGGACTGCCCGGTGGACACGATCACGGTGCCGCCCAGCGGGGCGAGCGCGGTCGCGAAGGTGCGCAGCAGCTGCGGGTCGGCGTTGAACACCGTGCCAAGTGAGGCGTACAGGACCGGGTCCTGGAGCCGGTCGAACGGGAACGACGGGTCGGCCGGGCGGGCGCCGATGCTCGGGCCGACGAAGCGGTAGGAGCGGTCGAAGTCCTCGGCGGCGGGCTGGAACTCCCGCGAGGTGTAGACCAGGTTGAGCGGCTGGCGGATGTTCGCCACGTCGATCAGCGGCAGACCTCCTGCGGCGAAGCGCCGGTGCAGCGTCCAGCGGGACCGCAGATAGCCTCGGAGGCTGCGGGGCCGCTTCCGCGCGGCGTCCAGCAGTTCCTTCGAGCCGTGGGTGGGACTGGGGACCTCGCGGTTGAAGGCGAACGTGGTGAACGACGAGACCGCCGGAACCCCGAGTTCGCGGGCGGCGACCGCGCCCCACAGACAGGCACTGTCGTGGACGATCAGATCGGGTGGCTCGCGCCGGAGGTCGCCGAGCACGGCGGGCAGCCAGCGTACGGCGGTGCTCGCGAGCGCCTCCATCCAGGTGAGCGGTGTCGGCGGGTCGGGGAACGGCTGGTCGCCCCCGCGGTAGAGGTGCACGGTCCCGCCGACGGCCTCGATCTCGTCCCGGAACTCGGGCGTGGTGTGGTAGGTGACGGTGTGGCCGCGCCGGACCAGTTCGGCCACGAGCGGCAGCGTCGGATTGACATGGCCGTGCATGCCGATGTTGAGGAACGCGATGGTGCTCACAGGCCTGCCTCCAATGGGGACGAAGTTGTCGCCCCGCCACGAAGGGCGGGTGCCGTCGAGGGGGCGTCGACGCGGTACAGACCCGGCCCGTCGATGTGCAGCCCGTCGAGAAAGCGCCCCGCCGTGCGGGAGGCGGTGTTGATCAGGCGCTGGGAATGGCGGAAGTCCCAGGGGGCGGGCCAGGCCTCGATGCCGGTGGGAAGCACCACGGTCGGCAGGTCCTTGGCCACCTCGTGCAGGTCACGTTCGATCTGGTGGCGCAGCAGGAGCAACCCGGCCCTGGCGGCGATCGCGCCGGCGCGCCGGCGCGGATCGATGGGTTGCAGCGGCGAGCTCTCCGGCCCGGTCGCCACCACGACGATGCTGGCCGCCCCGGCCTGCTGGGCCGCCAGTACCGGGACGTAGGCGACCACTCCCCCGTCGACGAGGGTGCGGCCCCCGCGTTCCACCGGGGGCAGTACGCCGGGAATGGCGGCGCTCGCCAGCAGGGCGGACTCGAGGTCTCCGTGGTCGAGCAGCACCGGAGTGCCGGTGACCAGGTCCATGGCCACGGCGGTGAAGGGAACCGCCAACTGTTCGATCCGCGACGGCAGTCCGGCCCGGGCGATCAGGCGGCGCAGGCCGCGGTCGGTGAAGAGGCTGGCCCGTGAGGACAGATAGCCGAGCGGATACACCTCACGGCGCCGCAACTGGGTCCACACATGGTCCAGCCATGGCGCGGCCCGCTCGGGGTGGGTCGCCGCGATCGCCCCGTTGAGGGCACCCACCGAGGTCCCGATGATCATGTCCGGGACGAATCCGCGCTGCTCCAGCGCGTATCCGACACCGACGTGCGCCGCCCCGAGCACCCCACCGGCGCCCACCACCACCGCCACGGGACGGGGAAGGGCGCGCAGACCCGCCGATGTCGGCTCCCCGGGCGGCCGGCTCGATGACGGGGGACGAGTGACCCTCACGGTGATCAACCTTTCTTCCCATGGCGCTGAATCGGATGTGGTCCCGCAAGGAGGACCGGGCTACCACTCGATCTGTGACACCACTGCCACGATCACAATGTGTGAGTCCCGGGCTGCCACCGTGTGTTCCGGCCATGAACGTCTGCGTCCGTGCCGTGCAGAGCGGTGCGCAGGGTGTGGATCGCCTGGTCCACCGCGGTGGTCGCGGCCTGGGTGGCCCGGAGGGGGTTGAGCATCATGAAGTCGTGCGGGGCGCCGTTGATCCGGATGCTGACGGTGGGTACGTCGGCCTGGGTCAACCGGCGGGCGTACGCCTCTCCCTCGTCCCGCAGTACGTCGCTGCCGTCGACGATGACGAGTGCGGGCGGCAGTCCTTGCAGTTCCTCCAGGCTCGCCAGGAGCGGTGAGGCGGTGACCTCCGTCCGCCGGGCCGGGTCGGGGGTGTAGCAGTCCCAGAACCAGGCCATGGCTCTGGCCGTGAGGTAGGGGCCGTCCGCGAACTCCCGGTAGCTGTCGGTGTTCTGGGCCGCGTCGGTGACGGGGTAGTACAGCGACTGGTGCACGAAGGTCACGTCGCCGCGCCGCTTGGCCATGAGGGTCAGGGCGGCGGTCATGTTGCCGCCGACGGAGTCGCCGGCGACGGCCAGGCGGGAGGCGTCCAGGCCGAGTTCGGCGCCGTTCGCGGTGATCCACCGGGCCGTCGCGTAGGCCTGCTCGATGGCGACCGGGTACTTGGCCTCGGGTGCGCGGTCGTACTCCACGAAGGCGACGGCGGCGTTCGTCCCGACGGCCAGTTCGCGCACCAGACGGTCATGGGTGCCGGCGTTGCCCATGACCCATCCCCCGCCGTGCACGTACAGGACGACCGGCAGTGTGCCGTGGCCACCGACGGGCTTCACGATGCGGACCGGTACGTCGCCCACCTCGGCGGGCACCGTGATCCATTTCTCGTCCACGTCCGGCATCTCCACCGGCTCCGCCTGCAGTTCGTCCAGGAATTTTCGGGCACCTTCCGGACGCAGCTCGTGCAGGAACGGTGGGACGGACGTCGTGTCCGCGAGTTCCTGAGCCGCGGTCTCAAGAACGTGCTTCGTCATCACGGCACTCCTTGGGTCGGCAGGCTCGTGCCCACTGTCACCTCTATGACAGGGCGCGTGCCGAAGGTGTGACAGGCCCGCCCGGCCACGGATCCGCCATGGCACGACCACGGGGTCTCCTACGGGTTCCTACGGGCGCGCTCGGCTGCCCCCGGGCGGGACGCTGGCCATCGCAACCCTTCAAGCCGTTGCCCCCGGAGCGAGCAGAGGAGCCGGTCGTGTACACGTATCCGGTCCAAGGCAGGCAGGGTCGGGAGACGGCCGGCACGACGGCCGACCCGACGATCGGTGACCTGGACGCCGCGACGTCGGTGTTCGTCCGCGCCAGACCCGGGCTGCTCAGGATCGCGGGCCGGATCGTCGGCAACGCGAACGAGGCCGAGGACGTCATCCAGGAGGCGTGGCTCCGCTGGCAGGGCACGGACCGCACGCTCGTCCTGAACCCGTCGGCGCTGCTCAGGACGACCACCAGCCGGCTGGCCCTCAACGTCGTCCAGTCCGCCTGGAGGCGCCGGGAGTCCTGCGCCAGCCCCTGGCTCCCGGAACTCCTGGACGACCGGGTGACCCCGGAGGCGGTGGCCGAGCAGCGGGACGCCGTCGAGGCGGCGGTTCTCCTGCTGATGGAGACACTGACACCGAGCCAACGGGCGGCCTATGTCCTGCGCGAGGGTTTCGGCTATCCGTACGGGCGGATCTCCGAGGTGCTGCGGCTGAGCATCGCCAACGCGAGGCAGCAGGTCACCCGCGCCCAGCAGCGTCTCGCCACCGGCCATTGCCGACGGCCGGTGGACTCCGTCGCGCATCGACGACTTGTCCAGGCGTTCCTCGCGGCAGCCCGGTCCGGTGACCTCGCCGGCCTGGAGCAGGTACTCTCCGAGGCCGACTCGGACGCGGACAGCAGGTCCTGAGGGTCGCCCGCCCGGGGGTGTCAGTGCCGGTGTTCACCGGTGATCTCCTGGTACTCCTGTGCGGTCGGCTTGATGATCTGCGCGCCTTCGCCGTAGAAGCCGCGACTGAGCCTGGCCCGCAGGCGCCGGGCAACACGTGACCCGGCGTTCGGGCCTTCGCCGTTCACCGAGAGGCGGGCATCGATCGGTTTGTACTGCTCGTGCT
The DNA here is from genome assembly GCF_053593675.1 of Streptomyces sp. NPDC002156. NCBI lineage: Bacteria > Bacillati > Actinomycetota > Actinomycetes > Kitasatosporales > Streptomycetaceae > Streptomyces > Streptomyces sp. NPDC002156. The sequence goes on from NZ_JBSFDA010000014.1 coordinate 91,206, forward strand.
GGGTGAGCGCGTGCAGTTGTTCCTGGCCGAGCGGCTCGTGCACCTCGACGAACTCACCGTGCGGCAGGCGTTTGACGATGCCGGTCTCGCGGCCGTGCAGGACCTTGTCCCGGTCCCGGCGCTGGAGACCGAGAGCCCACCTCTTGGTTATGGCATAGGCGGCGAGAGGTACGACGAGCAGGCCGATGCGAACCGCCCATGTCACGGCGTTGACCGAGACATGGAGGCGGAGGGCGATGATGTCGTTCGCGGCGCCGATCAGGGCGACCAGATAGAAGCTGATCCAGGCGACCCCGAGTGCCGTTCGCACCGGCCTGTTTCGCGGTCGGTCGAGGAGGTTCTGCTCACGGTCGTCGCCGGTCACCCAGGATTCTATGAACGGGTATGCGCCCAGTGCGAGGAAGAGACCGACGCCGACCAACAGCGGGATGAGGTTGTCGAGGGCCAAGGTGTAGCCCCCGAAGGTGATTTCCCATCCGGGCATGACCCGCAACAGTCCGTCCGCCACACCCATGTACCAGTCGGGCTGCGATCCGGCCGAGACCTGGTCGGCACGGTAGGGGCCGTATTCCCAGATGGGGTTGATCTGTGCGATCGCGGCCATGACGAATATGACACCGGAGACCAGGAAGAAGAACCCCGCCGACTTCACGGCACGCACCTTCGGCGGCAGGCCCACCACATTCCTGTGGGTCCGCCCCCGGCCCGGATACTGCGTGTGCTGATGGCGCAGGACCAGGATCAGATGGGCGACGAGCAGTCCCACCATGAGGGCCGGAATGATCAGAACGTGGATCGTGTTGAAGCGCGCCACCAGATCCTCCCCCGGGAATTCGCCTCCGAAGAGGAACATCGAAAGGTAGGTGCCGACGACCGGGATGGACAGGATCGTTCCGTTGACGACCGCGAGTCCCGTTCCGGAGAGGAGGTCGTCCGGAAGGTCGTATCCCGTCAGCCCTCCGAACATCCCGAGGATCAGCAGCAGGAATCCGAACACCCAGGTGAGCTCGCGGGGTTTACGGAAGGCGCCGGTGAAGAACACCCGCATCATGTGGACGAGCATGGCCGCCACGAAGACCAGCGCTGCCCAGTGGTGGGCCTGCCGGATCAGCAGGCCACCACGGACGTCGAAGGAGATGTGCATGGTCGAGTCGAACGCCTCGGACACCAACTGGCCCCGCAGCGGCGCATAACTGCCCTGGTACTCCACTTTCTCCATCGAGGGATGGAAGTACAGCGTCAGATACACGCCCGTCACGATGATGATGAGAAAGCTGTAGAGGCATATCTCGCCCAGCATGAACGACCAGTGGTCCGGAAAGGCTCTCCGCGCTTTCGACTTCAGCGAGCCATGGAAACCCAGACGACCCTCGAACCATTCGGCGACCCTTGTCCCGTCACCCATATCCGTACCACCATCCATGAATCAAGTCGGCCCGGGCCGTTCACGCCGCCGTCGAGACCGTTTTCTCGTCCCGGCGGGCCCCGCGTCGCCGCATCGCACGGCGTTCGCTCTCCGTCGTACCGCCCCAGATGCCTTCCACATGCCCCACGTACATGGCCCAGTCGAGGCACTGTTCCTCGACGGGGCAGCGACGGCAGACAGCCTTGGCCTCGTCGACCTGTACGTGCGTCAGGCCGCTTATTCCGATGGGGAAGAACAGGTCGGGGTCGTCGACGCGCAGACAGGCTGCCCGTTCGCGCCACCGCACGGCATAGTCCCCGCGTTCAGCAGTCATGAGAGATCAGACCTCCGGAGTTCGTCGTCCGACAGGAGGCCCCGGAATTCGATCATGGAGTTTCTCGGCTCCACGAGAAGGCGCCGGGGGTTTTGTCACCTGAGACCGGGCAAGCGGCACAGGTGTGACACCCGCCCCCGTGTCACAAGATCCGTGGGTGTCCGGTCAATTGGACGGAGCCGAGAAATATGGTGTGAGAGGAAGGCCGCTGTATGGACCATGCTGACGCGGTGCCGATCGCGGAGCTGCTCGACGAGCGTCGGTATCTGCTGGATGTCGCGTACTGGATGCTGGGCAGTCCCGGCGCCGCGGAGAGCGTCGTCGACGAGACCTACCGCCAGTGGTACGCGCTGTCCGACGCCGAACACGGCCGGATCACCGCGCCCCGGTCCTGGCTCGCGAAGACCGCGGGCGGGATCTGTCTGGGCCGGCTTTCCCTCCCCGACCGGGGCACGGCCACGGAGGCGCAGACGGACGCGCCTCGCGCACAGGCCGACGAGGAAGGGCTCGAGGAGGAGGTGGGTCAGGTGCTGCTCCATGCGCTGGACCTGCTCTCGCCCGCCGAGCGGGCGGCGTTCGTCCTCAACGACGTGTTCGGGCTGGCCCCCGGCGCGATCGCCGACGTCGTCGGACGTCCCGAACCGGAGTGTGCCGAACTGGCCGACCGGGCCCGCCACAGTCTGCGGCAGCGGCGCTCACGTCCCACGACGCCGGCGGAGCAGGACGCCCTCGCCCGCGCCGTCCGCCAGGCCTGCGTGAGCGAGGACGCCGAGCGGCTGGCCTCGCTGCTGTCCGCGGACGCCACCGCGTTCTTCGACGGCGGCGGCAAGGTACGGGCCCTCACCAGGCCCGTCCACGGCGACCGGCCGGTCGCCGACAGCCTGCTGACGCTCCTGGCCCACCGCCCGCGCACCACGGTGACCACGCATCCGGTCAACGGCACCACGGGGCTCGTCGTCCGGTACGACCGTCAGGTCGCCGCCGTCATCAGCCTCGACATCGCCGACCATCACGTCGCCCAGGTCTGGGTCGTCCTCAACCCCGACAAACTCCGTTCCTGGAACCGGCCGACCGGAGCCTGACGCGACCGGTCACTTCCGGTTGCCGGCGGCCGAGAAGCGCGAACCCGAGTCGATGAACGCGGCGATCTTGCTGGGGCTGAACACCCACATCAGCTGATGGACGCCTTCCTCCGAGGCGGCCAAGGTCATGAACGCGATGGCCTGGCCGTCCCGTTGGACCAGCACACCCGTGGAACCGTTGGCGTCGACCAGCCTGGGTTCCGCCCCCCGCCAGAGCTTCGGATACGTCACCATCTTGGCCACACGCGCACGCCCCAGCACCGGGATACGGGCACAGCCCCGCATCCCGTTGCCGTCGGACAGACTGACGATGCCGGGCGTCAGCAGGGCCTCCAGTGAAGCCACATCCCCTGTCTGGGCCGCCGCGACGAAGACGTTGAGCAGACGCCGGTGCTCCGCCGCGTCCACGCTTCCCCGCTGTTCCTCCGACAGATGCTTGCGGGCCCGGCTCACGATCTTCCGTACGTTGACGAGGCTGAGTTGAAGGATCTCGGCTATCTCGGGATAGGCGTAGTCGAACGCCTCGCGCAGTACGTACGCGGCACGTTCGGCGGGGCTCAGTCTCTCCAGCACCAGCAGCAGCGCCATTTCGAGAGCCTCGGCGCGCTGCGCGCCCAGCTCCGGGTCCGAGCTGGTGTCGACGGGCTCCGGCAGCCACGGCCCGATGTAGGTCTCCCGGCGCACACGCGCGGACTGCGCGACGTTGATGGCCAGACGGGTCGTCGCGCTCGACAGGAAGGCCACCGGGCTGAGCACGACGGAACGGTCGGTCTTCTGCCAGCGCAACCACACTTCCTGGACCACGTCCTCGGCCTCGACCGCGCTGCCGAGCACACGGTAGGCGATCCCGAAGAGACGGTTCCGGTGCTGCACAAAGACAGAAACAGCCTCTTCCAGGTCGCTCGTCGTGGGGGACGGTTCGAGATCCATGGTCCAGCGGTCTCCGTTCCTCCGGTTGCGTCTGCTCCACTAGACCGAGCAGGAGCCGCTTTTGTGACAGTGGCGTTCCGCGGACACACTGTGTGGGTGCGACCGTTGGTAAACTGCGACGGCTGCCCGGCGCACTGCGCGGCAGCGCGAGTCACTGGGAGGAACACATGGTCTCCGGAGCAGCGCACAGCATCGAGATCACCGCTGAGAGCCTTCAGGAGGACCTGGCCCGCCTGCGGATCCAGAAGCAGGCGCTGGAACGGGAGTTGGCGGCCGTCGTGGCCCATCTCGGTTCCGTGCAGCGGACTCTCAGTGCCCTGCAGCCCCTGATGCGGACGGCGCCCTCCCCCGAACCGCAGACCAACGGTGTCTCCGCCGAGCCCTCGGACTCGGACGGGCAGAAGTCGTACGGCAGGCTCACCGAGCAGATCATGGAGTACTTCGCCGGCATCGGTGACACCGCCGTACGGGCCCGCGATGTCGCCGCGGCTCTCGGCCGTGACACCGACAGCGGAAGCATCAACGGTGTCCGCAGCACCCTGGACCGCCTGGTCGGCGCCTCCCGCGTGCAGCGGGCCGGCCGGGGCCTCTACCGCGCCGGCCGTTCGTAGACGTACCGGGCGTACCCGGCCCGGTGGTTCAGCTCACCGTCGCCACGATCACCACGCACAGCGCGGCCATCACGAAGGTGATCAGGGTCATCGCGGCCATGGTGCCCCGCAGCCAGCGCCCGAGGCGGACGCGGTGCTGCGCGTGCGCCGCGCCGATGCTGTCGGCGATGTGGTCCGTCACCATGCGGGCCACGTACGTCTGTTCGTCGAGATACCAGCGTTCGATGTGGGTCTTCTGCGCCGGGGTCAGCCCGGGCTCCCGTGAGACGAAGTCCGCCACGCGCTGGTGTGCCGCGTGCAGATGGGCCTCGCGGTAGAGAAAGGTCTCGATGTCGGTCAGGCCGCGTGCGGCCTCTTCACGCGCGTCCATGGTCTGCTCCAGAGAGGGAAGCGGTGCGTGGGTCGCCGCTCGTCACGAAGGCGTCCCGTGGGTGCTGGACGGAGGCGAGGGAGACGAGGTCCCTGCCGAACAGGGCCGCGGTGAGCCAGACGGTGAGCACACGGATCTTGCGCTCCCACGTCGGCACGGCCAGGACGTGATATCCCCGGTGCATCAGCCAGGCGGGGAATCCCTTGATGACGATGTTCCGGTACTGGAAGATGCCACGCCCCAGCCCCAGCGTGGCCACCACTCCCAGGCTGCCGTGGCGGTAGTTCCGGACCCTGCCTCCGTGCAGGGCGGCCGCGATGTTCCTGGCGAGGAGCCTGCCCTGCCGTACGGCGTGCTGGGCGTTCGGCACCGTGCGCGCCCCCGGTATCGGCAGCGCCAGGTCGGGAACGGCCGCGTCGTCCCCGGCCGCCCACACGTCGGGCAGCGGTTCGCTGTCGGTGCCCACGCGCAGGTCGGGCCGGACCACGAGCAGGCCCCGCTCGTCGACGGGCAGGTCCGTGTGGCGGTGCACGACCGGGTTCGAGGCGTTGCCGGCGGTCCAGACGACGAGTTCCGAGTCGAACTCCTCGCCGGTGGAGAGCACGACGTGCCCGTCGACGGCGGAGACGAGCTGTGCGTCGAGGTGCACCTGCGCGCCACGGCGTTCCAGGGAGCGCACCACCCACTCCCCCGGCCCGTCGCTCACCTCGGGCAGGATGCGGTCCCTGGCCTCGACCAGATGGAAGGACAGGTCAGCCGGGCCCAGCTCCGGGTAGTACTTGAGCATCGCCGTGGCCAGCGACAGCAGTTCGCCGAAGCCCTCGACGCCGGAGAACCCGCCGCCCACGAAGGTGACGGTGAGCAGCTTGCGCCGTTCGGCGCCGGGCGGCAGCGTCGCGGCCTGGTCGAACGCGGTCAGCAGCCGGTCGCGGATGGCCACGGCCTCCTCGACGTGCTTCAGACCGATGGCGTGCTCCGCCAGACCGGGGATGGGGAAGGTACGCGTCACCGCGCCGGCGGTGACGACGAGGATGTCGTAGCTCAGCTCGAAGTCGTTCCCGTCCGCCGGCCGGACCGTGACCGCCCGGTCCACGTGCCGGACCTCCGTCACGCTCCCCGCGATCAGCCGGGTCCGGCGCAGATGGCGCCGCATCGACACGGCGGCATGGCGTGCCTCGACCGAACCGGCCGTCACCTCCGGGAGAAAGGGCTGGTACGTCATGTACGGGCGCGGGTCGACGACGGTCACCCGGGCCTCGCCCGCCCGCAGGGACTTCTCCAGGCCCCACGCGGTGTAGAAGCCCGCGTAGCCGCCGCCGACGATCAGGATCTCACGCATGGTTCCCATGGCTTCCTCTGTTTCTCGTCCGTCAGTCACATAGACAGTTCAGCGCGCCACGGTGTGACAACGGTGTTTGCGGGGCGCCGACCGTACGGCGCGCAGGGCGTATTCGGCGAGCAGCACGGTGGACGCGGTGCCCAGGCTCAGCGCCCATTGGGCCGCGGTCAGCGGCACGGTCCCGAAGACCGTGCCCGCCCAGGGCAGTTGGACCACGGCGACCTGTACGACGAGGACACCGGCCAGGCAGAGCCACAGCGCGCGGTTGCGGAGCTGGAAGCGGCCCAGCACTGGGCCCTCGTCGGTGCGGGCGCCGAGGGCGTTGAACAGCTGGAAGAGGACGAACGTGGTGAACGCCATGGTCAGTGCGGTGTCCGGGTCGACGTACGAGCGGGCGACGGCGAAGAGCGTCACGGTGCCGGCGGCCATGACCGCGCCGGCCCAGCCGATGGCGAGGAGTCTGCGGCCGTCCAGGATCCGTTCCCCGGGGTCGCGCGGCGGGTGGCGCATCACGTCGTCGCGGGCGGGGTCGACGGCCAGGGCCATCGCGGGCGGACCGTCCATGATGATGTTGATCCACAGCAGTTGGGCCGCCGTGAGCGGGGAGGGCAGTCCGGCGAGGGAGGCGCTGAGCAGGGTGAGGATCGCGCCGATGTTGGTGGCCAGCTGGAAGCGGACGAACTTGACGATGTTGGCGTAGATGGCCCGTCCCTCGCGGACGGCCCGCACGATCGTGGAGAAGTCGTCGTCGGTGAGGACCATGTCGGCGGCTTCCTTGGCCACGTCCGTGCCGGTGATGCCCATGGCGACGCCGATGTGGGCGGCCTTGAGCGCGGCGGCGTCGTTGACACCGTCACCGGTCATGGCGACGACGTGTCCCCGCTCGGTCAGTGCCTGGACGATCGCCACCTTGTGTTCCGGGGCGACCCGGGCGAACACGCCGATGTCGTCGACGCGCCCGGCGAGTTGTTCGTCGGTCATCCGGTCCAGGTCGGCGCCTGTCACGACGTCACCGGCGATGTCCAGTTCGCGGGCGATGGCCGCCGCGGTGTCGGCGTGGTCACCGGTGATCATCTTCACGGCCACTCCCGCCGTACGGCACAGGGCGATCGCGTCCCGTGCCTGTGGCCGGGGCGGATCGGCGATCCCGGCGATCGACACCAGGGTCAGCCCGGGAAGCGCCGCCGGGGTGAAGGTGCTCGGCGAACCGTCCAACACAGCGGTGGCCGCGCCGAGCACCCGCAGTCCGGAGCTGCCGAACCGCTCCGCCACTGCGACGACCTCCTCCCGGCGCTCTTCGTCGAGGGCACGCGGGCCTTCCACGGTGAGGACATCCGTGCACATGCCCAGCAGGACGTCGACCGCGCCCTTGACGTGGACGCGGGTGCGGCCGTCGGGTTCGGTGTGGAAGGTGGCCATGTACTTGGTGGCACCGTCGAAGGGCAGCTCACCCACGCGGGGCAGCTCCGCACGGGTCCATTCGGCGTCCACCCCGGCCTTGGCGGCCAGGACGACCAGTGCGGCCTCGGTCGGGTCGCCGATGTAGTAACCGCCGGTCAGGCGGGCGTCGTTGCACAGGGCGAAGGGGAGTACGGCGTCACGCAGATCGTCGCCGGGAGGCGTGCCGTCGGCCGGAGTCGGGTCGACCGCGCCATGAACGCGAACGGTGCCTGTCGTCCCGTATCCCTCCCCCGTGACGTCGTAGTGCCTGCCCGCGCTCCACAAGGTGCGCGCGGTCATCTCGTTGAGGGTGAGCGTGCCGGTCTTGTCGCTGCACACGACGGTCGCCGCACCGAGCGACTCCACCGAGGCGAGCCGTTTGACGATGGCGCCGCGCCGGGCCATGCGGTGCACGCCGAGTGCCAGGGTCAGGGCCAGTACGGCGGGCAGCCCCTCGGGGATCGCGGCGACGGCCAGGGCCACGGCCTGCAGCGCGATGTCCGAGAGGGGCTCGCCGCGGATCCAGGCGCTCAGGGCGTAGGCGACGACCGCGACCCCGCTCAGCAACGCCAACCGCCGCCCCAGGCTGTCCAGTTGGACCTGGAGCGGGCTGGGCGGTTCCGTCCCGGTGCGCAACGCCTCGGCTATGGCGCCGACTTCGGTGCGCATCCCGGTGGCGGTGACGATCATCTCGGCGCGGCCCCGGGTCAGGGCGGTGTTCATGAACAGCATGTCGGTGCGCTCGGCGAGTGGTACCTGGTCGGTCGAGGCGGGGTCGACGGCCGTCACGCTCTTGGTGACCGGCTGGGACTCGCCGGTCAGGGCCGCCTCGTCCACCTCGACGGTCTCCGCGACGGTCAGCCGGCCGTCGGCCGGTACGCGGTCGCCCGCCTCCAGCAGGACCACGTCTCCGGGCACGAGGAGTTCTGCCTTCACCACCTGCTCGGTGCCGTCGCGGCGGACCTTCGCCATGGGCACGAGCATCCGGCGCAGCGCCTCCAGGCTGCGCTCGGCGCGCCGCTCCTGCCAGTAGCCGAGCACGGCGTTGATCTGCAGTACGACGGTGATCACCACCGCGTCCCTGATGTCACCGATGGCTCCGGCCACGACGGCGGCGATCAGCAGGATGACGATGAGCCAGTTGCGGAACTGGTCCAGGAACTTCAGCCACTCGGGGCGCCGGGCCGGTTCGGAGAGCTGGTTGGCGCCGTTGACCGCCGTGCGCTCGGAGACCTGCCCCGTGCTCAGCCCCACCCCCGGGACGACGCCGAGCCGGTCGGCCACCTGGGCGGCGGTCTGTCGGTAGGCGTCCGGTTGACCTGCGGAGACCTCTGTGGCGGTGGCTGCGCGTGCGACCTTGCTCTCGGGTTGCCCGTCCAGCGTCGTCATGTGCGTTCCTCGGGTCAGCGGGCTCGTGGATGCTTCCAGCCGTATGACCGGGCGTGGGACGAGGATGTGACACGCACGGCCGGGGACATCCGCCGCGGACCGTCAGCCGACGGCCACGGTCATCCCGGCGTGAGCCACTTCCGCCGAGGCCGGTCCTAGCAGCAGCCCGGCGGCTCCAGGGTGCCGATGACCCGGTAGCGGCCCGGGGGCATGCCGAGGTGCGCTGCTGCCCGGCGCATGAACGGCACCCCGGTGCGCGGGAGTGGACGCCGTCTGAGTCGCACACGGACCGCGCGGCCCGGAGGCCGGGGACTACTCCTCCCGGCCTCCACCATCCCCTTTTCTGTTCGCTCGCACCTGAGGCGCCGACGCGACGGGGCCCACGGTCGGTTGAGGCTCGGTGTTGTCCCGCGGCTATGCGGCCCGCTGCCCGCCTCCGGGCACGCGACGCGACGTCACGTCGGTCGGTGTCCCGTGCGTCGCTCCAGAGCACGGTGCACGCTCAACGGCGGCCCCCAGCACAGGGGTTCGCCGGGCCGAGGCTCAGTCCTCGGCCGCCGCCTCGTCGACCACGGCACTCGCCCGCCTCTCCGGTACCCCGGCCGCGATGAGCGTGGCGACGGCCACCCGGGTGCCGTCGTCCTCCAGCGCCCCGGTGTTGACCTCTTCGAGCAGGGCGATCGTCATCGCCTCCAGGCCGGCGCTCAGCACCCCCGGCGGCAGATGGGAGTGGAAGACGCCGTCCCGCTGGCCCCGCTCCACGATGGCCGTGACCGTGACACGGGCGGGGCGGAGCAGCTCGGCGACCCGGGCCGTGCCCAGGTCCCGCTGCGCGAGTGCGAGGAGCATCCGGTAGCGGTCGCCCACCGGCCACATCGACAACGCGAAGTTCGCGAGCGCCCGCTCGGGCGGTTCCGTGCCCCGCGTGCCGACCGCGACAGCGTCCCGGAGAGCCTCGGCAGCCTCCTCGGCCAGCGCGTCCAGGAGCGCCGCCCGCCCGGGAAAGTGCCCGAAGAGCGTGCGCCGTACGACACCGGAGGCGCGGGCCAGCTCCTCCAGGGTGATGTCGGGGTTCCGCCCGAGCTCCTGGCGCGCGGTGGCCAGGATGCGCGCCCGGTTGGACCGCGCGTTGCTTCGCTGCGGCACACGACCGACGGGCTGGGACACGGAGCAACCTCGATGGGGAACGGACGAAGAACGGGCCGCCCCATTCTGACACGTGAGCCCCGGCACGAGCCGTCGAGAGGGTGCTCGGCGTCGCGGCGTCACCATGCCGGCCGATCAGCTCAGGGAGCGGTAGAAGTCCAGGTGGAGCCGGGCGGCGGTGGCCCAGGTGTGGTGGGCGGCCAGTCGGCGGCCGGCGGTCTGTCTGGCCGGGTCGGGGTGGGTGAGGGCTCGGGCGAGTTCGTCGGCCAGGTCCTGCGGGGTGGTGCCGAAGCGGGCGGCGGGGCCGAAGACCTCGCGCAGGACGGGGAGGTCGCGGACGACCAGCGGGACTCCGGCGGCCAGCGCCTCCATCGCGGCGAGCCCGAAACCCTCCTTGAGGGAGGGGAAGGCGAAGGCCCCGGCGGCTGCGACCAGGGCCGGGAGCTCCTCGTCGGGGACCGGGCCGAGGACGACGGGTTCGACGCCGAGTTCCGACGCCCGGGTCTCCCAGCGGGCCCGGTAGTCGCGGTAGTCGAACAGGGTCTCCCCGCCCGCGACGACCAGGCGTACGTCGGGATGTTCGGCCCGCAGCAGGGCGTACGCCTCCAGCAGGTCGAGGGAGCCCTTGCGGGGTTCGATGCCGCCGACCGTCAGGACGTACCGGCCCAGACGCGCGCGCCAGGCCGCCCGCGCCGCCGGGTCCGTGGTCGCGAACCGTTCGTACGCCACCCCGTTGGGGATGACCTCGGCCTTGAGCCCCCAGCCCCGGGCGAGTTCGTCGGCGACCGACCGGGAGACGCACACGTGCGCGTACGGCTCGACGATGGCCCGTTCGTGGCAGGCGGCCAGTTCGGGGGTGGTGAAGTGGTCGATGTGGTGGACCGTACGGACACAGGGGCCCGCCGCGTTGGCGCTGATGCAGTCCTGGGCGTGGACGATGTCGTAGGGGGCGGGGTCGAAGGCGGCGCGCAGGGTGGCGATGGAGCGCAGGACGCGTTCCCCGACCGTCTCGTCCTCGGGGCCGTCGGGGAAGGGCACGATCCGGACGCGTACGGCCGGGTCCACGGGCCGGAAGAAGGTGGCGTCGCCGCCCCGGCCGAGCGACCACACCGTGACGTCCTGTCCGGCGGCGGCCAGCGCCTCGGCGAGGGCGAGGGTGTGCACGACACCGCCGCGCGGCCGGGTCGAGTAGCTGAGGAGGGCGATCCTCATCGTCTTCATGACGGGGTCTCCCGGTAGGCGGCGGGCCTGCGTTCGTCGAGGTGGCGCAGGACGCGGCGGGCGCGGTCGATCTCGGCGGCGACGTCCACCTCGGCGACCGCGAGGCCCGCCTTGGCCCAGGTGCGGGCGAGGATGTCGCCGCCGGGCCCGACGACCTTGGACTGGCCGAGGAAGCGCATGCCGCCCATGGCGCCGGTCTGGTTGGAGGAGGCGAGGACGACCTGGTTCTCGGCGGCGCGCGACTGGTCGTACAGGTCGAAGAGCTTGGCCTGCCGGTCCTGGGCCATGCGAGGGGCGCGGTTGGTGATGCTGGTGGGCCAGGCGGAGAGGCAGGCGAGGATCTCGGCGCCGTCCAGGGCCAGGGAGCGGGCCGACTCGGGGAACGTCTTGTCGTAGTCGATGAGCATCCCGATCCGGCCGACCGGCGTGTCGAAGGCGTCGAAACGGTCCCCGGGCGCGTACGCGGCGACCTCCCCCGCCGGGAGGTGGACCTTGCGGTGGCGGCCGAGGACGCCGTCGCCGCTGACGCAGACGGCGGCGTTGTAGCGCTCGGTGCCGCCGTCCTCGCAGTAGCCGACGCAGACCACCATCTCGGCGGCCAGGCGGGCCACTTGGAGGATCACGGGGTCGTCCGGTTTGAGGGCCGGCGGCAGGGCCTCAGGGTCGGGGTGGCGCAGGTCGGCGAGGTAGCCGCCGAGGGCGGCGTCGGGCAGGACGAGCAGTCCGGCGCCGGATCCTCGCGCGTCGTCGATGAGTTTCGCGATACGGGCGAGGTCGAACTCCAGGTCGCGGCCGAAGTGGGCGGCGGCGGCCGCGATCCGGATGCTGCTCATGCGGTGACTGCTCCTGCGTACGTATAGGTTTCCGGGCGCCGGTCCCGCAGGTGCCCCATGGAGCGGCGGGCGGTCTCCAGGGCCTGGGCGACGTCGAGTTCGGCGACCGCCAGGCCGGCTTCGACTCCGGTGTCGGCGAGGATCTCGCCGCCGGGGTCGACGACCTTGGCGCTGCCGACGAAGCGTAGCGACCCGAAGGTACCCGCCTGGTTGGCGGAGATCCACACGATCTGGTTCTCCAGGGCGCGGGCCCGGTCGAACAGGTCGAAACGGCGCTTCCAGCGGTCGTTGACGAGATCGGTGACCGCGTTGGTCCGTGCGCCCGGCCAGGCCGAGACGACCACACCGATCTCGGCACCGTCGAGGGCCAGCGCGCGGGCCGACTCCGGGAACGCCTTGTCGTAGCAGATCATCATGCCGATCCGGCCGACCGGTGTGTCGAAGGCGTGGAACCGGTCCCCGGAGGCGTAGCTGGCGTCCTCGCTGAGCGGCTGGTGGACCTTGCGGTGGTTGCCGAGCACGCCGTCGCCGTTGACGCAGACCACGCTGTTGTAGCGGGTGTCGACGCCCTGCTCGGAAGCCGCCTCGCAGTAGCCCGCGACGACGGTCATCTCCCCGGCCAGGGCGGCCAGTCGGGCGATCTCGGGGCCGTCGAGGGCGAGCGCGGGCGGGCCCTCGTCCAGGGCGCTGTCGTCGTCGAGGCTGAGCAGATAGCCGCCGAGGCAGGCTTCCGGGAGCGCTAGCAGCCGTACACCCTCCTCCCGAGCCTCCTTGATCAGCCGCTCGGCGATCGCGAAGTCCTCTTCGAGGTCGCGGCCGAACTCGGCGGCCACGGCCGCCATACGCAGGGTGGTCATGCGGTCCCCATCCCGGTCACCGTGGAGGTGACCGCTTCGGTGATCTCTCCGTCGGGCCAGCGCAGCCCGACGCCTTGTCCGTCTGTCAGCTCCCCGCAGACGGCGCCCGTCGCGGGCCCCGCGGGGAGCGGTGGGGCGCCGGGCTCGTCGGTGGTGAGCATCGCGAAGCCGGGGAAGCAGGTCAGCCAGTCGCCCGTCGTCGCGGTCCCCGGCCTCGGTACGGCGGCCACGTCGAGGACGGCCCCGCAGCCGCTCGCCTCGGCGAGCATGCCGAGGGTGCCGGCGATCCCGGCCATCGACACGTCCTTGGCGGCGGCGGGTCGTGCGGCGGCCACCGCGCCTGTCATGGCGCGCAGTTCGTCCGTACGACGGTGACTTGACGAGTCCCACTGGCGGCCCCGGTATCCCGGGCGCCAGTCGCCACCGAGGTCGGCGGTGAGCCGTACGGCATGTCCTGGTCGTCCGCCGCCGCCCGGGACGGGGTGTGCGGTGCGGCCGAGTGCGGTCACCGACAGGGCTGCGGGCACGCCGAGTTGGGTGTGTCCGCCGAGCACCGGGACGCCGTACGCCTGCGCGGCGCGGGCGAGTCCGGCGAGGATCTGTCTGGCGTGGGCCAGGTCCTTCGCGCCCACGGCGTCGAGGAGTCCGACCGGTGAAGCGCCCATCGCGGCAAGGTCGTTGACGTTCACGAGGACCGCGCACCAGCCCGCCCACTCGGGGTCGCGCATGTGCGGGGGCGCGCGGGAGGATCCGCGGCGGGGCTGGGTAGGCAGGTGAGGGGCTGGGCATCCGTCTTTACCC